>NZ_JBDJPF010000021.1:0-98024 GCF_054957865.1 Streptomyces xingningensis | reverse complement strand
GCAGTGACCAGGTGTGGGTCCAAGACTCACTCCTGCTCACTGAATAGGAACGGTTGAAGAGTCCGAGAGGTACCGGCGGCAACGCCATGGAGAAGTCGAGCTGATGTGCGAGGCCTGCAGCGTGCCGCAGCGGAATGCGTGTACAGCGGGATTGCTGTACGTTGGATCCATGTCGAGACACGTCACCATCCGCTTGGACGAGGAATTCCACGACCGGCTGAAGGCCCGCGCGGCGGCGCAAGGCACCACTGTGACGGCGCTGATCACTGAAGTGACGGCACGAGAATTGGACGAGGGCCGGGAGAAGTTCTTCGCTGGGGTCGAGGAATTCGCTGAGCACTGGGACTACTTCCAGGAGCGATTCGGCAAGTGAAGATCACTATGGAGTGGGCGTGGAGCGCACTGGCGCACCACCTCCCCTCGGACCCGGCCGTGTGGGACCCTTCGGGCGTGGTGGCCGCAGTCGCCCGCCACCAGAACGATCTCGTGCTCGTGGCGGACCAACCGGAACCGGACATGGCTTGGCGGGCTGCGGCCTTCCTGCACACTCTCGCGGTCTGCCCGCCGCTGGAGTCGCCGATGAACGAGTTCTACGCGGCGGCCGCGACCCGTTCGTATCTGCAAGTGGCGGGGGCGAAGACACTGCCCTCACCTGTGCTGCTGGCCGACTTGGTGGACGCCGCCAAACAGGGGCAAGCGGATGTCTTCGCGGTGGCGGAGCAGTTGCGGGCAGGACTGGACGGATAGCGAACAGGGGCTGTACCCATGATCACCTCCCCCCCCGGGCGCCCCGTCTCACCATGCGGCACCCCCGTGGCCGAATCCCGACCCTCGTTAGACTCTGAAGTGACCGCATTACACAGAGCTGCGAGGAGCGCACGTGGGCCTTGTCGTGCAGAAGTACGGAGGCTCCTCCGTTGCGGATGCCGAAGGCATCAAGCGGGTTGCCAAGCGAATCGTGGAAGCCAAGAAGAACGGCCACCAGGTGGTTGCCGTGGTTTCCGCGATGGGTGACACGACGGATGAGTTGATCGACCTCGCCGAGCAGGTATCACCGATCCCTGCCGGGCGTGAGTTCGACATGCTGCTGACTGCCGGAGAGCGGATCTCCATGGCGCTGCTGGCGATGGCGATCAAAAACCTCGGTCATGAGGCGCAGTCGTTCACCGGGAGCCAGGCCGGGGTCATCACCGACTCGGTCCACAACAAGGCGCGCATCATCGATGTCACGCCGGGGCGTATTCAGCAGTCCATCGACGCGGGCAATGTCGCGATCGTGGCGGGCTTCCAGGGCGTGTCCCAGGACAAGAAGGACATCACCACCCTGGGCCGGGGCGGCAGTGACACCACCGCCGTCGCGTTGGCGGCCGCGCTGGAGGCCGAGGTCTGCGAGATCTACACGGATGTCGACGGGGTCTTCACCGCCGACCCGCGCGTGGTGAAGAAGGCGCGCAAGATCGACTGGATCTCGTTCGAGGACATGCTGGAGCTGGCCAGCTCCGGCTCCAAGGTGCTGCTGCACCGCTGCGTCGAGTACGCACGCCGTTACAACATCCCGATCCATGTGCGGTCGTCCTTCTCGGGGCTCAGGGGCACATGGGTCAGCAACGAGCCTCAAGGGGGCCAGCCGATGGAGCAGGCAATCATCTCGGGTGTCGCACATGACACGTCCGAGGCGAAGGTCACGGTCGTCGGGGTGCCGGACAAGCCGGGTGAGGCCGCGACGATCTTCCGCGCGATCGCGGACGCCGAGATCAACATCGACATGGTCGTACAGAACGTCTCTGCGGCGTCCACCGGCCTGACCGACATCTCCTTCACGCTGCCGAAGGCCGAGGGCCGCAAGGCCATCGAGGCGCTGGAGCGGACGCGCAGCAGGGTCGGCTTCGACACGCTTCGCTATGACGACCAGATCGCCAAGATCTCGCTCGTCGGCGCCGGGATGAAGACCAACCCCGGTGTCACCGCGATGTTCTTCGAGGCGCTGTCCAACACCGGCGTGAACATCGAGCTCATCTCGACCTCCGAGATCCGGATCTCGGTCGTCACTCGCGCCGACGATGTGAACGAGGCGGTACGGGCCGTCCACACCGCGTTCGGGCTGGACAGCGAGAGCGACGAGGCGGTCGTCTACGGAGGCACCGGCCGATAACGGCTTGGCGGACGGACGCTGCCCGGGGGCCTCGGCTTCCGGGCAGCTCTGCGCTGCGGTCCTGCTGTCCTGCTGTCCCCCAAAATCCTTCAGATTCCCCCAGATCATCAAAGCCATGGCGGGCGGGCCGACCGCTCCGTAATACTGGAGGAACGTGTGAAGGTTCTGTGATCAATTCATTGATCCAGGCCCCTTGAGCAGCGCGGACCGTCTGTTCGAACATGCGCTCCCCGTCCACCGCGCTCGGCGACTGGGCGGGGATCGCTGTATCTGCTGCGCTCAAGGTGGCAAGGGAGTTGGGGTGCCGGGGGATGAGGGAAGAGCGCGCGTACAACCCTGACGGGGGGAAGCGTGTCCAACAGGCGTGGCAGAGGTCATCAGCATCACTACCGCCCCGAGACGTGGCGGCGCGGCAGCGCGTCCGCGTCCACGCTCGTCGGGCGGCATGCCGGTGATCGCTCCCTGGTCCGCTCCCGGCCCCGCCCGGATTCCGGCGCAGACCTCGCCCCAGGCAACGTCGGGGGACGCTGACGAGGCCATGGCAGCGGGCACCACAGTCGACCATCTCACCGAGACCTACCGTGCCCACTACCGGTCGCTGCTCGGTCTCGCCGCGCTGCTCCTGGATGACACGGCCTCCTGTGAGGACGTCGTGCAGGAAGCTTTCATCAGGGTGCACTCCGCGCGCGGACGCGTCCGCGACCCGGAAAAAACCCTGGCCTATCTCCGGCAGACCGTGGTCAACCTGTCCCGTTCCGCGCTGCGCCGCCGCATCCTGGGGCTGAAGCTGCTGTCCAAGCCGATGCCCGACATGGCGAGCGCGGAAGAGGGGGCGTACGAGCGGCTGGAGCGCGATCAGTTGATCAAGGCGATGCGCGGGCTGCAGCGCCGCCAGCGCGAGGTGCTCGTGCTGCGCTACTTCGCCGATATGACCGAGGCGCAGGTGGCCGAGGCGCTGGGCCTGTCGATCGGCTCGGTCAAGGCATATGGCTCGCGGGGCATAGCGGCGCTCCGGGTCGCCATGGAGGCTCCGGCATGAACCACTTCGATCCGGACGATCCCCATGGGTTCGGCGCCCGCCGCCAGGGCCGTGAAGGCGAGGACGGCCGCATCGACGAGCAGTCGCTGCGGCGGTTGCTGCATGATGCCGTCGATGACATCGAACCCGCCGAGGACGCGCTGGAGCAGCTGCGGCAGGCCGTGCCCGCCCGGCGGGCACGCCGTCGGCAGGCTCTCGGCGGTGCGGTGGCGGCCGCGGTCCTGATGGGCGCGGCGGTGCCCGCCGTGTGGCAGGTCGCCGCCACGGACGATGGCACCGCCGACCATTCCACCAACGCGGCGAGCAGCCACCGGCACGCCCATGAGACGCCTCAGGGGCGGCCCGACGGCGAGGACGGTGCAGGAGCGAGACCCGGACCGAGCGCCGGAGCGAGCCGGAGCCCCCAGGGCGAGCAGCGCAAGGACGAGGGCGGGAAGAGCAGCGGCCCGAGCCCGACGAGCCCGGCCGGCGCCGCGGTGCCCGACCCGACCAGCTCCCTCACGGCGATGGCGCCCGCCTGTGCGCGCAGTCAGCTCGGCAACGGTTCCGGCACGGTCGGCGCCGCGGACAAGGCCGGTCGGGTCTATGGCGCCTTCCGGGTGGTCAATGTCTCGCGCAGGAGCTGTGCGGTGGGGGGACCGGGCATGGTCGCCGTCCACACCGAGGGCGGTGCGGCGGGCCCGCGTGTCTCCGTCGTCGACCACACACCGGGCGACCCGGCACCGGGGCTGCCCGACCCGGACGGCGAGGGGGGCCAGGTGATCCTCCAGCCGGGCCAGGCGTATGAGGTCAAGTTCGCCTGGGTTCCGGTGGCCGACGGCGGGCCGACCGGATGCACCAGGGACAGAGGTGCCACCGCCACCCCGAGCCCGGCCAGCTCCCCGGTGGGTGTGCTGCCCCCGCTGTCCCCCACACCCGCGGCGAAGCCGGAGGCCTCCGGGACTCCCGGCGAGGTGAAGCCGCCGCCGGGCCTGGTGCTCACACACACCCCGGCCACGGGGGAACCCGCAGTGGAGGCGCAGATTCCGGATGTCTGCGCCGGGACGGTCTACCGCACGGGGCCGCTGGCGCCCACGCCTACGGTCTGAGCGGCCCGGCCCCCGATACCGGCCCGCCGGAGGCGGCCCGTACCGTGGGGGTGTGTATCGGTTCCTGCTGACTCCCCGCTGGTGGGGGATCAACGTCTTCACCGTGTTGGCCATCCCCTTCTGTCTGTTCTTGGGCAGCTGGCAGCTCGGCCGCTTCGAGACGCGCGTCGACTCGCACCATGAGCAGCAGACCCAGGCCGAGGACGCACGGAAGTCCACCGCCGAGCCGCTGCGCGATCTGCTGCCGGTGAGCACCGAGACCTCCGGCCGCAAGGCCTCGGCGACCGGGCGCTATGACACCGAGCGCCAACTCCTGGTGCCCGACCGGAACTTGGACGACCGCAAGGGCTTCTATGTGCTGACCCTGCTGCGGACCGACGGAGGCGGCAAGGCGCTGCCCGTCGTCCGGGGCTGGCTGCCCGGTAACGCGGACTCCAAGTCCGACACCGCCAAGGTCCCGGCCCCGCCGACCGGGCGGGTGACCGTCGCCGGTGCCCTCCAGCCGTCGGAGACGACCACCTCCCAGGGCGTGAACGCCTCCGGCGGCCTGCCGAAGGGGCAGCTCGGCGTGATCAGCGCGGCCTCGCTGATCAACCTGGTGCCCTATGAGGTGTACGACGCATGGATCACCGCGCCGGAGGCGGCCGGGGCCATGACCCCGGTGCCCCCGGCCGCCGCGCCCAACAGCGGCCTGGACCTCAAGGCCTTCCAGAACCTCGGCTACACCGGTGAGTGGTTTGTCTTCGCGGGCTTTGTGGTCTTCATGTGGTTCCGGCTCTTCCGCCGTGAGGCCGAGGCCGCCCGTGATCTGGCCCTGGGCATCACCCCTGATCAGCCGGACGGCCAGCCTGATCAGCCGGACGGCCGGGACGGCTCGGGTGGCCCGGACGGGCCGGGTGGCCCAGATGGCGCTCCACAAACGCGATCTCCAGCCGGAGCTGCTTGATCCGCTCCTCCATCACCAGCGAGCCGTGCCCCGCGTCATAGCGGTACACCTCATGCGGGTGCTCGCGCTCCTCGAGCCGCCGCACATAGTTCTCGATCTGCCGGATCGGGCAGCGCGGGTCGTTCATCCCCGCGGAGATGTAGACCGGCGCCCGGACGTCGTCGACATAGGTCAGGGGTGAGGAGGCGGCGAAGCGCTCCGGCACCTCCTCCGGTGTGCCGCCCAGCAGCGTGCGGTCCAGGGCCTTCAGGGCCTCCATCTCATCGTGGTAGGCGGTGACATAGTCCGCGACGGGCACCGCGGCGAGGCCCAGGGCCCAGGAATCCGGCTGGGTGCCCAGCCCGAGCAGCGTCAGATACCCGCCCCAGGAGCCGCCCGCCAGCACCAGGCGCTCGGGGTCGGCGAGACCGGAGGCTATGGCCCACTCGCGGACGGCCGCGATGTCCTCCAACTCGATCAGCCCGACCCGGTGTTTGAGCGCGTCCGTCCAGGCCCGGCCGTAGCCGGTCGAGCCGCGGTAATTGACCCGCACCACCGCGAAGCCATGGTCCACCCAGGCCGCCGGCTCCGAGGTGAAGGCGTCGCTGTCGTGCCAGGTCGGGCCGCCGTGGATGTCGAAGACGGTCGGGAACGGGCCTTCGCCGGCCGGCTTTTGGATCAGCGCGTGCACCCTGCCGCCCGGGCCCTCGACCCAGATGTCTTCGACCGGGACCGAGTCGGGGGCCTCGGCGATGCCGTCCGCGGAGGCCGGCGGATCCAGCACGATGTGCCCGCCCGTGGAGCGCACGACCGGCGGCTTCGCCGCCGAGGACCAGAGGAACTCCACCGTGCCGTCGGGGCGCGCCAGCGCCCCGGACACCGTGCCGGGCGGGGTGTCCAGGCGGGTCAGCTCGCCCTTGGCCAGGTCGTACCGCCACAGCTCGCTGCGGGCCCGGAAGCTGTGGTCGATCAGCAGCGCCGTGCCGTCCGGATACCAGTCGGCGTCCAGATCGCCGGGCAGGTCGATGGGGAGGGCGGTCTCCTCGCCCGTCGCCGCGTCCCACAGCATCGGCTCCCAGCGGCCGCGGCGCTGGTGACCGACGAGCAGCCGGGAGTCCCCGTCGACCGGGGCGAACCCCATTGCGGACAGGCCGAGCTCCTCGGCGCCGCCCCGGGTGTCGTCCAGCTCGCCGACGGTGGTGCCGTCCACGCGGACGACGCGGATCGCGGAGTGCATGGCATCGCCGTGCTCGGTGTGCTCGATGGCGATCAGCGAGCCGTCGTGGGTCAGGCCACCGACCCCCGCCGACTGCTGGTGCCGGTAGATCTCCACGGGCTCGGCCCCGGGGCGCGCCACATGGATGGTCGAGCCGCCCTGGTCGGTGGAGCGGCCGACGATCGCCGTGCCGTCCCGGCCCAGGGCGAGCCCGGCCGGGTAGGAGGGCTCGAGGCCGGGCGTCGCCGGTTCGTCCGCCCCGCCGTGGAAGGGCTGCCGCAGCCAGCTGCCGAACTCATCGCCGTCGGTGTCCGAGAACCACCAGATCCACTCGCCGTCCGGCGACAGCATCCCGCCCGTGGTGCCGTTGGGGCGGTCGGTCGCCTGCCGCTGCTCGCCGGTCGCCCTGTCCCAGGCATACAGCTCGAAGGTGCCCGTCGCGTTCGAGGTGAACAGGGACCGGTCCGGTGCGTGCTCCGCCCACTGGGGCAGCCCCACGCGTGGCGCCCGGAAGCGCTTCTCCCAGTCGGGCATGGACTCATTGCCCCGCAGGGACCCGTTGCTCTCAGTCATGCCCCCCATTCTGCGCCGAAGCACCGACATCGTGGCGACCGGTGCCCTGGCTTGTGGACGGACAACGGCTTGTGGATAACTCGCTCACTCGTCGGGCTGAAGAGTGTGGTCTGAAGTTCCGCTGTCAGTCCGGCAGTTCATAATCAGAGACATGTACGAGACTCCTGACGACATGACCGCTCTGCAGCTCCTGCTCGACGAGGGCCACGCCGCCGCCGGTCAATACCTGCGCTCGATCATCGGCGAGGACCGCCGCCTCGACGCCCCGGGGTGGTGGCCCGGCTCCAGGGCATTTCGCCGTGTGCCCGTCCGCGTCATGCGGGCAGCGGCTGCCAGACGTGGCCGGTGCCCTCCCGGCGGGCGCGCCCGAACACCACATCGGCGAAGTGGACGCCAAAGCCGATCGTGTCGGGGTCCTCCAGCTCCGTGACGAGACGGCGCCGGAAGTCGGCCGACAGCTCGGGGTCGTGGTCGGAAGCGGCCGACCACTCCGGATGCCCGATCTGGACGGGCGAGTGCAGGGCGTCACCGAAGGCGATCAGCCGCTGCCCGCCCGAGGAGATGACATAGGCCGCGTGCCCTGCCGTATGCCCCGGTGTGAGCAGCACCCGAACCCCGGGGAATACCTCCTCGCCGTCGGTCACGGTGCGGACCTGGGGTGCCAGCGCCGCGAGCATCTCCTTGGTGGTGCCGTGTTCCTCGACGAGGTGGCGCTGCGACCACTCGGGTTCGGTCACCAGATAGTCGGCATGGGCGAACACGGGCCGCTCACCGCCCGGTTCGGGCTGCCATGCCCACCCGAGATGGTCGATGTGCAGATGGGTGAACGCCACCGCCTCGATCGCCTCCGGACGGCGCCCGAGTGCGGCCAGGTTGCCCGGCAACGCGCCTCCCCGGAGGGCGCCATGAGCGTTGCCCGGTTCTGCCGGGACCGCCGCCGGGCCGAATCCCGCGTCGATCAGCAGCGCCCGCTCCCCGTGCTCCACCAGGAGTCCGCCGATGCTCGCCACCAGGTGCCCGGATGCGTCGAGGTACTCGGGGTGGGCCGCCCACACCTCGTCGGTGGTGTCCGGAAACCAGCCACGCGGCCTCAACTGCGCGTCCCCGTCCGGCACATAAGTCACCTTCAGCTCGCCGAGCCGCAGCGACCGCACCCCGGAGGGCCGTCGCAGCCGCTCATCCCGTGCAGAGTCCGTCATGTCCCGCCCCTTCGTCCTTCGTCTCGGAGTCGTACGGCAGGACTCTAAGCTTCTAACTTGAATAGTTCAAGTTAGAGATATGTTGGCTTGATGCAGTTGTTAGCCTTGACCCATGACCACCCGGGAAGTCCACGCCATCGCCGAACGCGAGCTCTGCGGGCTGGTGGCCGGCCTGGCCCGCCGGATCGACGACCATGTGCGCGAGCGCGCGACCGGGCTCGGACTCACCGGTGCCCAGGCGACCGCCCTGCGCGAGCTCACCGGGCCGATGACGATGAAGGAACTCGCGGACCGCATGAGCTGCGAGCCCTCCAACGCCACCTTTGTTGTCGACAAGCTCGAGAAGCAGGGCCTGATCGAGCGCCACGCCCACCCCACCGACCGCAGGGCGAAGCAACTGGTCCTCACCGCGGAGGGCACCGCGCTGCGCGAGCGCCTGCTGGAACTCCTCATCCAGGAATCTCCTCTGGCGGGGCTGACGCATGAGCAGCAAGGCACTCTGCGGGACCTGCTCGACCAGGCCGTCACCCACCGCTGAGACGGCCCGGGCATTCCGGTCTTCTAAGCGGGCCCGGCGAAATCAGGTGCGGTTCGGCAGCGCCCAAGGGGCGCGGGGAACTGCGCGACCAGCCACGACGCACCCGCAGATGACGTACCGGACTTCCAGCGAAGCGCTTAGGGCTTTCTGCCGACGAAGACCCCGACCGGAGACCGATCCCCCCGTGGGCCCCCCCGGCTACTGTGGCGATCAAGCGTGGTCACCGAGCGGAGGGCGCCCGCGCCTGCGACTCTCGCCGGCTTCGTCGTCGATGCCCCCATCCATTGATGAAGCCGGCGAGAACAACAAGGCACAACAGAGCACAACAGAGCACAACAGAGCACAACTCTCAGCGACTGGACCGGAGGAACTCCGCAGATGCTCAGCCGTACCGACCTGGTCGAGGGACTCATGACGCGCTTCCCGCAGGTACCGCGGGAAGCCGTGATCAAGGAAGACCTGCTGCGCGGAGGCATCGCCTTCGACGATTCCGCGCTCAGTGACAACGAGTCGGGAGAGGTCAAGCCGAAGTCGTACTTCATCTTCTCCTTCGACCACCGCACGCTGCCCGAGCTGGGGGCTGCCGCGCTGCGCCGCCCACCGGAGGAGATCGTGCTCACCGGCGGTCCTTATGAACTGCGCCGCACGGTCGTATCGGTGCGGGTGAACCCGTCCTCCCCGTACCGGGTGGCGAGCGGCGACGACGGAATGCTCGGCCTCTACCTGGACGGGACACGGATCGCGGAGGTGGGGCTGCCCCCGATGCCGGAGTACTACCGCCACACGCTGGCCAACGGCAAGTCGGTGATGGAGGTCGCCCCGACCATCCAGTGGGGTTACCTCGTCTATCTCACCGTCTTCCGGGTCTGCCAGTACTTCGGTGCCAAGCAGGAGTGCCAGTACTGCGACATCAACCACAACTGGCGCCAGCACAAGGCCGCCGGACGCCCGTACACCGGGGTCAAGCCGGTCGAGGAGGTCCTCGAGGCGCTGGAGATCATCGACCGGTATGACACCGCCAAGGCGTCGACCGCCTACACCCTGACCGGCGGGGCGATCACCTCGCGGGTCGGCGGGCGCGACGAGGCGGACTTCTACGGGCAGTACGCCAAGGCCATCGAGAAGCGCTTCCCCGGTCGGTGGATCGGCAAGGTCGTCGCCCAGGCGCTGCCCAAGGAGGACGTCCAGCGCTTCCATGACTACGGTGTACGGATCTACCACCCCAACTACGAGGTGTGGGACCGCCGGTTGTTCGAGCTGTACTGCCCCGGCAAGGAGCAGCACATCGGCCGTGCCGAATGGCACCGCCGCATCCTGGACTCCGCTGAGGTCTTCGGCGCCCGACAGGTGATCCCCAACTTTGTCGCGGGGGTGGAAATGGCCGAGCCCTTCGGCTTCACCGAGGTCGGCGAGGCCATCGACTCCACCGTGGAAGGCCTGCGGTTCTTTATGTCGCACGGCATCACACCGCGCTTCACCACCTGGTGTCCCGAGCCCACCACCCCGCTGGGCAAGGCCAATCCACAGGGCGCGCCGCTGGAATACCACATCCGGTTGCTGGAGGCCTATCGGGCAACGATGGAGGAGTACGGGCTGAGCTCCCCGCCCGGCTATGGTCCGGCCGGGCCGGGGCGGGCGGTCTTCTCGGTGAGCTCCTTCATGGACAGCCTGCCCGCCTGATCACGCACGTGCCGGAGCCTTGGCCGCCAACGGCTCCGGCTGCGGTGGAACGCCGTGTCAGTGGCCGTGTCAGGGGTGTGACAGGCGGGTGGCAGGCCCGGTGGGGACGGTGGGGGCATGAAAAGTTCGGCAATCGCAGTTTCCGGGCTGCGCAAGGCATATGGCGACAAAGTCGTGCTCGACGGCATTGACTTCGATGTCGCCGCGGGTTCGGTTTTCTCCATGCTCGGCCCGAACGGGGCGGGCAAGACGACGACGGTGAACGTCCTGACGACGTTGCTGAAAGCCGACGCCGGTACGGCGCGCGTCGCCGGGCACGACGTGGTGACCGCGACCAAGGAGGTGCGCGCGGCCATCGGCGTGACCGGTCAGTTCGCCGCGGTGGACGAGCTGCTGTCGGGCCGGGAGAACCTGCAGCTGATAGCGGACCTGAAGCGCGTGCGCTCCGGTGACAAGATGGTCAAGCGGCTGCTGGAGCGGTTCGACCTGGCGGAGTCGGCGGACCAGAGGGCATCGACCTACTCCGGCGGTATGCGCCGGAAGCTGGACCTGGCGATGACGCTGGTCGGCAACCCGCAGATCATCTTCCTGGACGAGCCGACGACGGGTCTTGACCCGCGCAGCAGGCGCACGATGTGGGGGATCGTCAGCGAGTTGGTGGCCGACGGCACCACCATCTTCCTCACCACCCAGTACCTGGACGAGGCCGACGAACTCGCCGACCGCATCGCGGTGCTGAGCGGCGGCACGATCGTCGCCGAAGGGAGTGCCGACGAGCTGAAGCGGCTCATCCCCGGCGGGTATGTGCGGCTGCGGTTCACCGACCCGGCCGCGTACACGTCCGCCGCCGTGACGCTGCGCGAGGTCACCATGGACGACGAGACGCTGTCGCTGCAGATCCCGAGCGACGGCAGCCAGCGCGAGCTGCGCGCCATCCTCGACTGGCTGGACTCGGTCGGCATCGAGGCGGACGAGCTGACCGTGCACACCCCCGACCTCGACGAGGTCTTCCTCGCGCTGACCGAGCGCACGAGCGCGGAGGCGGTGGCCAAGTGAGCAGTGTCTCGACGCCGTTCGGCGACGTGGCGATCATGCTGCGCCGCAACTTCAAGCACACGGCCCGGAATCCGGTCACGGTGTTCAATGCGATTCTGCTTCCCATCGTGTTGATGCTCATGTTCGTCTACGTGTTCGGTGGCGCCTTCAAAGTCCATGGCAAATACGTCGATTACGCGGTACCGGGCCTGCTCGTGATGGCCATCACCTACGGGTTGGGCCCAACCTCGGCGGCCGTGAACGACGACATGACGAAGGGCATCATCAACCGGTTCAAGACCATGGATGTCTCGCACGGCGCCGTGCTGGTCGGCCATGTCGTCTCCACGACGGTGCGCAGTCTGATCTCCTGTGCGGCCATCATCGGAGTTGGCTTCGCGATGGGATTCCGTCCGCATGCGAGCTTCCTCCAGACCGCGCCCGAGGGTGACCTCCGCGTCGACCCGCTCCTCCGTGGCGGTCAGGCGCAACCCCTCCAGCCGGACGACCGCGGCGTCGAACGCGGCGCTGTCCAGACCGACGTCCTGCATGGCCGTACCGCGCCACAGCTCAAGGGCCTCGCGCAGCAGCCGCACCCGCCGAGGAGGCGTTCGAACAGCACGGCGTCGACGGCGTCGGGCTCCACCGTCAACCGGTAGCCGTCCGTCCGCCCCTCGACCACCCCGTCCGGCAGTGCCTTCCGCAGCCGGGAAACCAAGCGCTGCAGGGCATTCGTCGCATCGGCGGGCGGGCGCTCCCCCCAGATCCAGTCGACGAGCGACGCCTTCGGGACCGCGTGACCCGGCTTGAGCGCGAGGGCTATCAGCAGTCCGCGCAGCCGGGCGCCCGGTACGTCGGCCAAGCTGCCGTCGTCCGTGCGAACCTCGAATGGGCCCAGCATTCCGATCTGCACCCGCTGATTTTGCCGTGGGCGTTCGACAGGCATCCAGTTGCTGACGCGCTGCGGGATATTGCCGCGGTAACGGCCCCTGAGCAGGCGCGCTGACCAGCCCAGGCAGCCCGCCTGGTGATATCGCCCGTCCCCAACCTCACGGGTCAGTACACCTATGTCACGGCGCCATCGACCGGGCCGACGCCTGCCGGCTCCCGATCGTCTCCGTCCGGGAAAGATTCCAAGATCTTCTCCCAGATTTCTCCCAAACGATCTCCGAGATACAGGAAGGGCCCGATCCTCACTGAGGATCAGGCCCTTGACCTGCTGCAATCAAGTCGGGGTGGCGGGATTTGAACCCACGACCTCTTCGTCCCGAACGAAGCGCGCTGCCAAGCTGCGCTACACCCCGCTGCAACGAGGTTTACTTTAGCCGACCGAAGCCCGGAGGCGAAATCCGGTTTCGGGGCGGGAGCGGACGGGGTTCAGTCGCGCGCCATGAGCGTGAGCAGGGTGGCTTCGGGCGGGCAGGCGAAGCGGACGGGGGTGTAGCGGTTCGTCCCGCAGCCTGCGGAGACGTGCAGGTAGGAGCGGTGGCCGCCGGCACGGTGGGCGGACAGGCCCTTGACCCGCCGGGCGTCGATGTCGCAGTTGGTGACCAGCGCGCCGTAGAAGGGGATGCAGAGCTGGCCGCCATGGGTGTGGCCCGCGAGGATCAGGGGGTAGCGGTCGGCAGTGAAGGCGTCGAGCACCCGCAGGTAGGGGGCGTGGACGACGGCGAGCGAGAAATCCGCGCCCTCGTCGGGCCCGCCCGCCACCTGTGCGTAGCGGTCGCGCTTGATGTGCGGGTCGTCGAGGCCGGTGAGCGCGATCTCCCTGCCGTCGATCTTGAGGCTGCCACGGGCATTGGTGAGGTTGACCCAGCCCGCCTTGTCGAACTCGTCGCGCAGTTCCTCCCAGGGGTTGTGGATCGCGCCGACGACCGGGGCGTTGCCGTTGAGCCCATGGCGCCCGGTGGTCTTCTCCAGCAGATAGCGGGCGGGGTTGCGCGGCCTGGGTCCGTAGTAGTCGTTCGAGCCGAAGACATAGGCGCCGGGGAACCGCATCAGCGGGCCGAGCGCGTCGAGCGTCTCGGGTACGCCGGCCGGGTCGGAGAGGTTGTCGCCGGTATTGATGACGAAGTCGGGGCGCAGCCCGGCGAGCGACTGCAGCCAGCGCTGCTTCTTGCGCTGTCCGCTCACCATGTGGATGTCGGAGACCTGCAGGACCCGCAGCGGCCGCATGCCGGGCGGCAGCACGGGCACGGTGACCCGCCGCAGCCGGAAGGAGCGGACCTCGAAGCCTGCGGCGTAGGCGATGCCTGCCGCGGCGGCTGCGGTGATTCCCAGGGGTACTCCGTATTGCGCGCGCATACCGCCATGGTCGCAGACCATGGGAGGAGTCCGGTCATGGGCCGGAAGGGATGCGGGAGTTGGCGGGCGGGGCTGGTTAATGCGGAGCGCGGGCGGGGACGGGATGCGAAGATTGCGGCATGACCACGCTCAAGGCCAAGCTCCAGGGCGACCTCACCGTCGCCATCAAGGCGCGCGACGAGCTGCGCTCCGCCACGCTCCGTCTCACCCTCTCCGCGATCGCCTACGAGGAGACCGCGGGCAAGTCCGCCCGTGAGCTCTCCGACGACGAGGTGCTGAAGGTGATCACCCGCGAGGCGAAGAAGCGCCGTGAGGCCGCGGAGGCCTTCGAGAAGGGCGGCCGGGCCGATTCGGCGGAGCGGGAGCGTGCGGAGGGCGAGGTGCTCGCCGGCTATCTGCCGAAGCAGCTGTCGGGCGAGGAGCTGGCCGCGATCGTGGCGCAGGCGGTCGAGGAGGCCAAGGCCGGTGGCGCCGAGGGCCCGCGCGCGATGGGGGCGGTCATGAAGATCGTCAACCCCAAGGTGGCGGGCCGGGCCGAGGGCGGCCGGGTGGCCGCCGAGGTCAAGCGGCTGCTGGCGGGCTAGCGCTGATGGCCGAGGGCCCGCCAGGACCGGTCAGGTCCTGGCGGGCCCTTTTTGTCAGCGGGCCCTTTTGTCAGTGGCCTCCAGGCTTGGTGCCGTGTCGGCGGGTGTTTCCGTGGCCGCTCTTGTCGGAGCCGCCTGAGCCGCCGGAGTCGATGCCGGGGACCGTGTCGAAGGCCGGTGAGTCCTTGCCGTCCAGCGCGCCGTTCATGGCATCGCGCCAGATGGGGCCGGGGGTGTCGGCACCGTAGACCTTGTCGTGGTAGGTGCCGCCGATGGTGATGTCCACCATGGGGACGTTGCCCCCGGGGCCGCCGACCCAGACCGCGCCCGCCATGTTGGGGGTGTAACCGACGAACCAGGCGGCATTGCGGTGGTCGGTCGTACCGGTCTTGCCCGCGCTGTCGCGGCCGTCGAGCCCGGCCTGCTTGCCCGTGCCGTCCTCGACCACGCCCTTCAGCAGGGTGTTGATGGTATCGGCGGTCTGCTCGGACATCGCCTGTGAGCAGGCCGTCTTCGGTACGTTCAGGCTCTTGCCGTTGGGGCCGGTGGCGGAGGTGATGAAGACGGGGGTGCAGTACTTGCCGCGGTTGGCGAAGGCCGCGTAGGCGGAGGCCATGCTCAGCGGGGAGTAGCCCTGGGAACCGCCGAGGGCCATGGCAGGCCACTCCTGGATCTCCTTGCCGTCGGCGGGCTTCAGCCCCACCTTCTGGGCCATCTTCACCGCCGGGCACATGCCCATGTCACCGAGCAGCTGGACGAAGTAGGTGTTGACCGACTTGGCGGTCGCCTCCTGCATCCCATACGGACCGGACTCGCTGCGGTTCTCGTTGGTGAGCGATTCCGAGCCGGTGTTCTTCCAGGTGCCGCTGCACTTCTCGACCTCGTCCGGATACGGCATCTCGAAGGGCGAGGAGTAGACCTGGTTCGGCGACTTGCCCTCCTCCAGCGCCGCCGCCGCGATGATCGGCTTGAAGGTGGAGCCGGGCTGGAAGCCGTTGGAGCCGCCCTGGGCGTGGTTCGAGGACAGATTGATCTCAGTCTGGTTCTTGCCGAAGCCGTACGGCCGCGACTGCCCCATGCCGAGCACCTTGCCCGTGCCGGGCTCGACGATCGACACCGCGGTGGCCACCGAGTCGCTCTGGTAGACGTGGTCGCTGATCGACTTCTGGACGGACTTCTGGGTCTGCGGGTCGAGGGTGGTGTGGATGGTCATCCCGCCCTCGTTCCACCGCTTGGTCCGGGCCTCCTTGGTCTTGCCGAAGGCCGGGTCCTGCAGGAAGACCTCGCGGACGTAGTTACAGAAGAAGCCCGCGCCGCTGACGGCGGTGATGCAGCCGCTCTTCGGGCGGCTGACGTTCAGCTTGACCGGTTTGTCCTGCTCGGCCTTGGCCTCGGCGGGGGTGATGTTCTTGAGCTCGGCCATCCGCTGCAGCACTATGTTCCGCCGCTTGGTGGCCTCCTTCGGGGCGTTCACCGGGTCGAAGCGGCTCGGCGACTGGACTATGCCGGCCAGCAGCGCGGACTCGCCGAGGGTGAGGTCCTTGGCGTGCTTGCTGAAGTAGCGCTGGGAGGCGGCCTCGACGCCATAGGCCTGCTGCCCGAAGAAGGTGATGTTCAGGTAGTTGGCGAGGATCCGCTCCTTGCCGAGCTCCTTCTCGACCTGAATGGCGTACTTCAGTTCCTTGACCTTGCGGCCGATGGTCTGCTGCTGGGCGGCGGCGACCTTCTCCGGGTCGTCGCCCGCCTCCTCGACGAAGACGTTCTTGACGTACTGCTGGGTGAGGGTGGAGGCGCCCTCGGAGACGCCCCCGGACCGGGCGTTCCGGTTGAGCGCGCGGAGCACGCCCTTGAGGTCGACCGCTCCGTGCTCGTAGAAGCGCGCGTCCTCGATGGAGACGAGTGCCTTCTGCATATACGGCGAGATCTGGCTCAGCGGTACGACCGTGCGGTCGCGCGAGTAGACCTTCGCTATCTCGCCACCCTCGGCGTCGAGGATGGTGGTGCGCTGGCTCAGCGGCGGCGTCTTCATATTGGCCGGGAGCTCGTCGAAGCCCTCGACCGACCCCTTGGCCGCCAGCCCGAAAGCGCCGATGCCCGGCAGGGCCAGACCTGCCAGCACCACTCCGGAGAGCACGCTGACGCCTAGGAACTTGGCGGTCTGCCGGGCCCTGGAAGACCCCCCGCCCGAGCGCTTCATAGCCATGAAGGAAAGCCTACGTTCTCATTCGGCGGACAGACGCCCGTGTGTTCGCCTACGCTGTTTTACGCCAGTCACTGCGGTTTCATTTGGTCTCACCCCTGTCCTCACTCTTGTGGGTGATGAGGTGTGTCCGCATTGCCGTTTGTGTCATTGACTGCCCACTGCGAGAAGGGTCAATTGCCCTTGTTTGCAGTGAGAAGTCGCTGATGTCGTCAGCTCACTCCGTTGGGTGATCTGCCGCGTACGCATAGTCCGTTCGGGCCATTCAAGATTGGGCCCGAAGGGGGTGTTGCCCCCTGTCCGCCTTCCGTAACGTCCTCAACTGGCAACGGTGAATATGCCGCTGCCGCCGTGGGGGAGCCTCGATTCGGGAGAGGACGGCGCCAGCATGGGCTGGGTAACCGACTGGAGTGCGCAGGCCGCCTGCCGCACGACCGATCCGGATGAACTATTCGTTCAGGGCGCAGCACAGAACAGGGCCAAAGCGGTCTGCACCGGCTGCCCGGTGCGCACCGAGTGCCTGGCCGATGCGTTGGACAACCGCGTCGAGTTCGGCGTGTGGGGCGGGATGACCGAGCGCGAGCGGCGGGCGCTGCTGCGCCGGCGGCCGACGGTCACCTCATGGCGCAGGCTGCTGGAGACGGCCCGTACGGAGTACGAGCGCGGCGTCGGCCTCCTGCCGCTGGGCGACGAGGAGTACGACGAGTACGCGGCCGTGGGCTAGCCGTCGCTCGGCCCGCCCGGTCTACTCGACCGCGTCCACGGTGACGGCCGAGGGCCGCCCGGGCAGGGGTGCGGGACCGACGGATCTCCGGTCTGCCTGGTCGGCGAGGCGTTCGCCGATGGCTCGCAGTCCCTCGAGGTCATGCACATCACCGGGGAGCGCGGCCACCTCCGCCACCGGTACTTCGGGGTGCAGAGCGGTGAAGCGGTCGCGTGTGCGCCGCTCGCGCGCGAGTACCCGCATCCGCTCGGCATGCAGCCGCAGCAGCCCCGCGGCGATCCGCCCGGCGGGAATGCTCCCGGCAGCATTGCCGGAATCCGAACTGCCGGAATCCGAACTGCCGGAGCCCGGCGTCGGCGAGGACCCGGATGCCGCGGAGTCTGCGGGCACCGTGGAGACTCCCGGGGCAGTGATTCCCAAGGATGTGGGCTGGGGGAAGCCGCTCTCGAGAGGGGATGCGTCGGCGGGAGGGACGGTGCCAGGGCCATCAGTGGTACGTGACCCAGCCTGCCCGCTGTCACGATCGACAATGCCGGTACCGGCAAGATTTTCTGTGTATTGCTCCGCCGGGTACTGCGCCGCCCCGCCCGCCGGAGGCTCCCCCGGGAAGCCCGGCCCTTCGGACGCGTCCGCCAGCGCCTCGGCCGCCGCCAGCGCCCGTTCCGCCGAGAGCCGCGCGGCGCCGCTGCCGTGCACCCGGTTGAGTACCAGCCCGGCCAGCGGCATCCGCTCGGCGGCCAGCCGCTCGACGAAGTACGCGGCCTCGCGCAGCGCGTCCCGCTCCGGGGCGGCCACCACCAGGAACGCCGTGCCGGGCGCCTGCAGCAGCCGGTAGGTGGCATCGGCCCGGGTACGGAAGCCACCGAACATCGTGTCCATCGCGGCCACGAAGGTCTGTACGTCGCGCAGCAGTTGCGCCCCCATCAGTTTGTTCAGGGGGCCGCTCATCATCGACATGCCGACGCCCAGGAACTTCATCCCGGCCCGGCCGCCTATCTTCGCCGGTGCCATCAGCACCTTGATGAGCTTCCCGTCCAGGAATGAACCCAGCCGCCCCGGCGCGTCCAGGAAGTCCAGCGCGGAGCGGCTGGGCGGGGTGTCCACCACGATCAGGTCCCACTCGTCGCGGGCCCGGAGCTGGCCGAGCTTCTCCATGGCCATGTACTCCTGGGTGCCCGCGAAGCCCGCCGACAGGGACTGGTAGAAGGGGTTCTCCAGGATGGCCCGGGCGCGCTCCCGGTCGGCGTGCGCCTCGACGATCTCGTCGAAGGTCCGCTTCATGTCCAGCATCATGGCGTGCAGTTCACCGCCGGCCGAGCCGTCGATGCCGGGTACCCGGCGGGGCACATTGTCGAGTTCGTCGATCCCCATCGACTGCGCCAGTCTGCGGGCCGGGTCGATGGTGAGCACGACGACCCGGCGGCCGCGCTCCGCCGCCCGCAGGCCAAGGGCCGCCGCCGTCGTGGTCTTGCCGACGCCGCCCGAGCCGCAGCACACCACGATCCGGGTCCGCGGGTTGTCCAGGACGGGGTCGATGTCGAGAGCTGCCGCCGTGTCGAGACTCACTGGGACCATCCTTGCTTCCGCAGTTCGCGTGCCATCCGGTAGAGCCCTGCCAAGTCCACGCCGTCGCCCAGCAGTTCCAGCTCATAGGTGGGCAGGCCGAGCCCGGCGATCCCGGAGCGGCCGAGGTGCTCCAGCGCGAGCCGCTCGGTGTGCTCACGGGCCTGTTCCAGCAGCGGCTCGACCAGCGGTCCGGCCGTCCCCACGCGCCGGGTGCCGCCGGGCGCGGTCCGCTCCAGCGCGGCCGCGAGGGCCTTGGCCACCGCGGCCCGGCGGTCGCCCGCGGCCGCCTCGACGGCCTCCCGGCCGAGGATCCCGGGGCGCACCATGTTGATGACGACACCCCCCACCGGAAGTTTCGCGGCCCGCAGTTCGGCTATGCCGTCCACCGTCTCCTGGACCGGCATCTCCTCCAGCAGCGTCACCAAGTGCACTGCGGTCTCAGGGGACTTGAGCACCCGCATCACGGCCTGCGCCTGATTGTGGATCGGGCCGATCCGGGCCAGCCCGGCCACCTCGTCGTTGACGTTGAGGAAGCGGGTGATCCGGCCGGTGGGCGGGGCGTCCATGACGACGTGGTCGTAGACGAACCGGCCGGTACGGTCCTTGCGGCGCACCGCTTCGCACGCCTTGCCGGTCAGCAGCACATCGCGCAGGCCGGGGGCGATGGTCGTGGCGAAGTCGATTGCGCCGAGCTTCTTCAGGGCCCGCCCGGCGCTGCCGAGCTTGTAGAACATCTGGAGGTAGTCGAGCAGGGCCCGCTCGGCGTCGATGGCCAGCGCGTACACCTCGCCACCGCCGGGCGCGACGGCGATCTTCCGTTCCTCGTAGGGCAGGGATTCCGTCTCGAAGAGCTGCGCGATGCCCTGTCTGCCCTCGACCTCGACCAGCAGCGCCCGCTTGCCTTCGGCCGCGAGGGCGAGGGCGAGGGACGCGGCCACGGTGGTCTTGCCGGTACCGCCCTTGCCACTGACGACATGGAGCCTGCTCATGGTGCGGAGCCTAACCAGTCGTCGCGCGGGCTACGCACGGGGCTGTCAGTGGCAGGCATTACAGTCGGCCCATGACCAAGTGGGAATACGCCACTGTGCCGCTTCTGGTGCACGCGACCAAGCAGATTCTGGACACCTGGGGCGAGGACGGCTGGGAGCTCGTCCAGGTGGTTCCGGGCCCCAACAACCCTGAGCAGCTTGTTGCTTATCTCAAGAGGGAGAAGACCGGATGAGTGCCGTCGAGGCCCGGCTGGCCGAGCTCGGACTGTCGCTGCCCGACGTCGTGCCGCCGCTGGCCGCGTACCAGCCGGCCGTCCGCAGTGGCGCCTATGTCCACACCTCCGGCCAGCTCCCCATGGTCAAGGGCTCCGTCCCGGCGACCGGCAAGGTTGGCGCCGAGGTCAGCCCCGAGCAGGCCAAGGAGCTGGCGGGCATCTGCGCGCTCAACGCCCTGGCCGCCGTGAAGTCGGTCATCGGCGACCTGGACAAGATCGTCCGAGTGGTGAAGGTCGTGGGCTTCGTCGCCTCCGCTCCGGACTTCACCGGTCAGCCCGCGGTCCTCAACGGCGCCAGCGAGCTGCTGGGCGAGGTGCTCGGCGAGAAGGGCGTGCACGCGCGCTCCGCCGTGGGTGTCGCGGTGCTGCCGCTGGACACGCCGGTCGAGGTCGAGATGCAGGTCGAGGTCGCTGACTGACCGGATGGGCCCGAGTCCCCGTCATCCCCTCGAACAATCACCCGTGCGCGCATAGCATCCGGTCATGTCGACGACCAACGGCCAGTGGTATCCACCGGAGTGGCCGGACCGGATCAGGGCGCTCGCGCACGGGAAGCTCGAGCCGGTGACGCCGCGCCGGGCCGCGACCGTCCTCCTGCTGCGCTCCGGCACCGGCGGCCTCACCGTGCATATGCTGCGCAGACGCGCCTCCATGGCCTTCGCCGGGGGCGCGTACGCCTATCCGGGCGGGTCCGTCGACCCGTGCGACGAGCGCGATGTGCCGTGGTCCGGGCCCTCGCCCCAGGAGTGGGCGGACCGGCTCGGGGTGGGTCCGGCCGCCGCACAGGCCATCGTCTGCGCCGCCGTCCGGGAAACCTTCGAGGAGGCGGGTGTGCTGCTCGCGGGCCCGGCGCCGGACACGGTCGTCGCGGACACCACCGGGGCGGAGTGGGAGGCGGACCGGGCCGCGCTCGTCGGCCATGAGCTGGCGTTCGGCGATTTCCTGGAGCGACGCGGGCTGCTGCTGCGCAGCGATCTCCTGGGCGCCTGGGCGCGCTGGATCACCCCGGAGTTCGAGCCGCGCCGCTATGACACCTGGTTCTTCGCCGCCGCGCTCCCCACCGGCCAGCGCACCTTCGCCCAAGGGCCTCCGCCGGGTTCCGGTCCAGGGGGGACCCGCATGGTCTCCACCGAGGCGGACCGCTCGGTGTGGACCACTCCGGCCGGGGCCATCGCCGGTTATGAGCGGGGGGAGCTGCTGATGATGCCGCCGACCATTGCCACGCTGCGGTCCCTGCAGCCGTACGGGAGCGTGGCCCAGGCGCTGGCCGCGGCGGGTGAGCAGGATCTCACCCCGGTACTCGCCCGAGCGCGGCTCGTCGGGGACGAGATCGTGCTGAGCTGGCCCGGACACGATGAATTCACCAAGCACCTGTCCTCGGGATCCTCGGGAGCCGATGCATGACATACGCAGCCGAACTGCCGGGCCGGCCACGCGAAGGAGCCGTCGGTGGCCCTGCCACCGCCCGCGCGACCTGCGTTCTCGCGCCCAACCCGTCCGCGATGACGCTGGACGGCACCAACACTTGGATCGTCTCGGAACCGGACTCCGACCTCGCCGTCGTCATCGACCCGGGACCGCTGGACGAGACCCACCTGCGGGCCGTCATCGCCACCGCGGAGTCGGCGGGCAAGCGGGTCGCCCTCACCCTCCTCACCCATGGCCACCTCGACCACTCGGGGGGCGCGGCGCGCTTCGCCGAGCTGACGGGCACGCCCGTACGGGCCGTGGATCCGGCGCTGCGCTCCGGCGGTGGGGGGCTGGGCGCCGGAGACGTGATCACCACCGGCGGTCTGGAGCTCCGGGTGATCGTCACTCCCGGGCACACCGCCGACTCGGTGTGCTTCCACCTGCCGGCGGACCGGGCGGTGTTCACCGGCGACACGGTGCTGGGCCGGGGCACCACCGTGGTCGCCCACCCCGACGGCCGTCTGGGTGACTACCTCGACTCGCTGCGGCAGCTGCGCTCGTTGGCCGTTGACCCGGAGGCCGACGGTGCGGAGACGGTCCTGCCCGCCCATGGGCCGGTGCTGGACGATGCCCGGGGGGCGGTCGAGTACTACCTCGCCCACCGGGCCAAGCGGCTGGCTCAGGTCGAGACGGCAGTCGAGCAGGGGCACCGGACCCCCGCCGAGGTCGTCGCCCAGGTCTATGCGGACGTGGACCGCGCGCTCTGGCCCGCGGCGGAACTGTCGGTGCGGGCCCAGCTGGATTACCTGGCCGAGCATGGGCTGGTCTAGGGCCCGCACCGACCCATCGGGCACCCCCTAGGAGGTGCCCGAGGAGCCGGTGAATCCGACGGTGCCCCGCCGCGGCAGGCCATGGCGGGGCACTCGGGAGGCGCCGGGCGCCGGTGCGTCAGCGGGAGCGCTTGGCGAGCCGCTCCACGTCCAGCAGGATCACGGCGCGGGCCTCCAGCCGGAGCCAGCCGCGCCCCGCGAAGTCCGCGAGCGCCTTGTTGACGGTCTCCCGGGAGGCGCCGACGAGCTGGGCGAGCTCCTCCTGGGTGAGGTCGTGCACCACATGGATGCCCTCTTCGGACTGCACGCCGAAGCGGCGCGACAGGTCCAGCAGTGCCTTGGCGACCCGGCCGGGCACATCGGAGAAGACCAGGTCCGACATCGAGTCATTGGTGCGGCGCAGCCGGCGGGCGACGGCGCGCAGCAGCGCGGTGGCCACCTCGGGGCGGGCGTTGAGCCACGGCTGGAGGTCGCCGTGCCCGAGGCCGAGCAGCTTGACCTCGGTGAGCGCGCTGGCGGTGGCGGTGCGCGGCCCGGGGTCGAAGAGGGACAGCTCGCCGATGAGCTCGCCGGGGCCCAGGACGGCCAGCATGTTCTCGCGGCCGTCGGGGGAGGTGCGGTGGAGCTTCACCTTGCCCTCGGTCACCACGTAGAGCCGGTCGCCCGGGTCGCCTTCGTGGAACAGGGCGTCGCCCCTCGCGAGAGTGACCTCGCCCATGGAGGCGCGCAGCTCAGCGGCCTGCTCGTCATCGAGCGCCGCGAAAAGCGGGGCGCGCCGCAGAACGTCGTCCACGAGTTCTCTCCTTGTCGACATGCACAGAGGACCGTGGTCCCCATGATGCCCGTCGGTAAAACTGTGTGATCAAACACAAGTGTGGCGCATCGTCGCCCGAAGCCCTACGGCAGGGGTCCGATTGGGCAGTGCTTTTCCTGCGTCCGAGGCGAATGTCAGTGCAGGGCTCTAGTCTGGCCGGGTGTCCAATACGCCGGTGAGAGCTCAGGGCAAGGGGGCCGGAAGGGTGACTTCGGCTGGTAATTCCGCTGTGGGCGAACGTTCCGCAGCGAAAAAGACAAAAGCCGCAAGTGGCGCAAAATCGCCGAGCAAGCGAGCGGCATCGGCGAAAGCCGCCGCAAAGGCAAAGACCGCAAAGGTGAAGACCACAAAGGCGCAGACCGCCGTGCAGAAGCCCGCGGTGGCGTCCGAGTCCCGCACCGCGCTCGTCCGCCGGGCCCGCCGCATCAACCGTGAGCTCGCCGAGGTCTATCCGTACGCCCATCCGGAGCTCGACTTCGAGAACCCCTTCCAGCTCCTGGTCGCCACGGTGCTGTCCGCCCAGACCACGGACCTGCGGGTCAACCAGACCACCCCCGCCCTCTTCGCCGCCTATCCCACGCCGGAGGACCTGGCCGCCGCCGACCCCGAGGCGCTGGAGCAGCTGATCCGGCCGACGGGCTTCTTCCGGGCCAAGGCGAAGTCCCTGCTCGGCCTCTCCGCCGCCCTTGGGGACCGCTTCGGCGGGGAGGTGCCGGGCCGCATCGAGGATCTGGTCACCCTCCCCGGCGTCGGCCGCAAGACCGCCAATGTGGTGCTGGGCAACGCCTATGGCGTCCCCGGTCTGACCGTTGACACCCACTTCCAGCGGCTGGTCCGGCGCTGGAAGTGGACCGACCAGCAGGACCCGGAGAAGATCGAGGCGGAGGTCGGCGACCTCTTCCCCAAGAGCGAGTGGACCATGCTCTCGCACCGCATCATCTTCCACGGCCGCCGCATCTGCCACGCCCGCAAGCCCGCCTGCGGCGCCTGTCCGATCGCCCCGCTCTGCCCGTCCTACGGCGAGGGCGAGACGGACCCGGAGAAGGCGAAGAAGCTGCTGAAGTACGAGAAGGGCGGCCTGCCGGGCCAGCGGCTCAAACCGCCGCCGGACTACCCGGGCCTGCCTGCCCGCCCGCTGGGAGCCGAGTGACCGAGTCGGCAGCGCCGATGACAACCGGGGAAGTCGAGGAAGAGGCATGACGAGCACGTACGGCCGGCAAGTCACCGTCACCACCGAAGGGCTGCCCGAGTGGCTCCAACCGGTGGCCCGCGGCCTGGAGACCGTCGAGCCCGCGCAGTTGAGCCGCTTCCTGCCACCGGAGACCGGCGGGCGCCAGTCCGCCGTGCTGGTGCTCTTCGGCGACGGGCAGCAGGGCCCGGAGCTGCTGCTCCTGGAGCGGGCCGGGACGCTGCGCTCGCATGCCGGGCAGCCCTCCTTCCCCGGCGGCGCGCTCGACCCGGCGGACGGCTCCGCGGCCGACGGCGGGCTGGTGCGGGCCGCGCTGCGCGAGGCCGAGGAGGAGACCGGCCTCGACCCCTCGGGCGTCCAGGTCTTCGGCGTGCTGCCGCAGCTCTACATCCCGGTGAGCGGTTTTGTGGTGACGCCCGTGCTCGGCTGGTGGCGCGAGCCCAGCAGGGTCGGCCCGGTCGACGAGGCCGAGACGGCCCGGGTGTTCACCGTCCCGGTCGCCGAGCTGACCGACCCCGAGAACCGCGCCACCGCGGTTCACCCGAGCGGTCACACGGGCCCGGCCTTCCGCGTCAAGTCGGCGTTGGTCTGGGGGTTCACGGCGGGGGTGATCGACCGCATCCTGCACCACGCGGGCTGGGAGCGGCCCTGGGATCCGGAGCGGAGCGTCCTGCTGGACCGGCGCGCCTGACGGACGTGAGACGGTGGCCTACGCGCCACCCCGCTCCGAGGCCACGACCCCGCCGACAACCGCAATGCGAGGCAACTTCCGGTGAACGTGCTGGACATCGTGCTGCTGATCGCCGCCGTGTGGTTCGCGGTCATCGGCTATCGCCAGGGGTTCGTCGTCGGGGTGCTGTCGGTCATCGGATTCCTGGGCGGCGGTCTGGTCGCGGTCTATGCGCTGCCCGTCATCTGGCACGGCGCGGCGGGCGAGGCGGCACCGGGCACTCTCGCGGCCGTCGCCGCCGTGGTCATCGTCATCGTCTGCGCCTCGGTGGGCCAGGCCGCCACCACCCACCTCGGCAACAAGGTGCGTCGCCACATCACTTGGTCCCCGGCGCGGGCGGTGGACGCCACGGGCGGCGCCCTGGTCAATGTCGTCGCGATGCTGCTCGTCGCCTGGCTGATCGGCTCCGCCCTCGCCGGTACCTCCCTGCCGACGCTCGGCAAGGAGGTGCGCGGCTCCAGGGTGCTGCTCGGGGTGGCCCGGGTGGTTCCGGCGCAGGCCAACACCTGGTTCGCGGACTTCAGTACGGCCCTCGCGCAGAACGGCTTCCCGCAGGTCTTTGCGCCGTTCTCCGCCGAACCCATCACCTCGGTGCCCGCGCCCGACCCCGAGCTCGCGGGCAGCCCCGTCGCGGCGGCCGCGCGGCGCAGCATCGTCAAGGTCGTGGGCAATGCGCCCGGTTGCGGCAAGGTCCTGGAGGGCAGCGGCTTTGTCTTCGCGCCTCACCGGGTGATGACCAACGCCCATGTCGTCGGCGGGGTACCCGAGCCGACCGTGCAGGTCGGCGGGGAAGGACGGCTCCTCGAGGCCAGGGTCGTCCGTTACGACTGGAAGCGCGACATCGCCGTCCTCGACGTTCCCTCGCTCAAGGCGCCCGCGCTGTCCTTCGCCGAGGCCGACGCGGAGAGCGGCAACAGCGCCATCGTCGCCGGCTTCCCGGAGAACGGTTCCTACGATGTGCGGTCCGCTCGCATCCGCAGCCGGGTCCAGGCCAATGGCCCGGACATCTACCACCGCGGCAATGTCCGCCGCGATGTGTACTCCCTCTATGCGACCGTCCGGCAGGGCAACTCAGGGGGCCCACTGCTCACTCCGGAGGGGCAGGTCTACGGCATGGTCTTCGCCAAGTCTCTCGACGACGCCGACACCGGGTACGCCCTCACCGCCGACGAGGTGCGCGAGGACGTGATGAGCGGCCGTACGGTCATGGAGCGGGTCGACACCCAAGGCTGTGCGCTCTGACCGGACCGGGCACTTCGCTCCGGGCCGGGGCGAAGCCGGGCGGACGTTACCGGCTGCGAGGGTGGCGCAGCCGCGCTGATACCCAGCGTGCGCGGCGCCGAATGATGCGGGGAATGCCGATCCGGGGATCCGGCCCGGCTTCCGGCCGGAGACTGCTGCTCCCGCCCCTTGCGGATGTCTCTGCCACAGCCGACGCGGCGTCATCTTCGACGCCGTGCTGCCGAGTCAGGTCGCGATAGTCGTGCGTCCAGCCCATACCGAGGTCTGTGCCCGGGCCCGAAGGTCGGTAATCGCCTACGGGTCACGCAGTTGGCCTATGCAAGAGGCAATTGGCCGTTCGGCAAACACGCATTCGCAATGCGGCCATGTGTGGCTACTCGGTCGGGGTGTGGCTACCGGTCGGGTTCGGTGTCCTGGAGCCAGTTGACGAGCTCCGCTGAAAACGCCCCCGGATCCTCCTCGTGCGGGAAGTGTCCGAGCCCGTCGAAGAGCCGCCAGCGGTAGGGGGCCTCCACATACTCCCCGGAGCCTGCCGCGCTGCGGGTGCGCATCACCGGATCGAGCGAACCGTGCAGATGGAGCGTGGGCACGCGCACCGGGCGCTTCATACGGCGGTTGAACTGGATGCCGTCCGGACGCGCCATCGACCGGACCATCCACCGGTATGGCTCGATCGAGCAGTGGGCCGTCGAGGGGATCGACATCGCCCGCCGGTAGACCTCGACGTCCTCGTCGTCCGGCAGCCGGGGGCCCGACCAGTCCCGGATCAGCCGCCCCACCAGCAACGCGTCGTCCGCGAGCAGCTTGCGTTCCGGCAACCACGGCCGCTGGAAGCCCCAGATGTACGACCCCGCTGCGCTCTGCTGTAGGTCGGTGAGCATCGCGGACCGCCAGCGGCGCGGGTGCGGCATCGAGGACACCACGAGTCGGCGCACCAGCTTGGGTCGCATCACCGCGGCCGTCCAGGCCAGATATCCGCCGAGGTCATGGCCGACCAGTGCCGCGTCCGGCTCGCCGAGGGAACGGATCACACCGGTGATGTCCAGGGCAAGGTTCGCCGGATCGTAGCCCCGCGGCGTACGGTCGCTGCCGCCGACCCCGCGCAGATCCATGGCCACGGCCCGGAAGCCCGCCTCCGCCAGCGCCGGCAGCTGATGGCGCCAGGTCCACCAGAACTGCGGAAAGCCGTGCAACAGCAGCACCAACGGCCCCTCGCCCATCTCGGCGATATGGAACCGGGCCCCGTTCGCCGCGACTTCCCGATGGGTCCAGGGACCGCCGGGGCGTACGACCGCCGTGGGGGACCCGACGGGGCCGGTCGGCACGGCCGGTCCGGCGGGCGTGACGGGATCGGGAGACGCGGGCGCTGCGGAGGTATCGGGCACCGTCATACGGACGAGCGTGTCACAGATGCGTCCATCTGGCTCGCGTCGGCCGAAGGACGTGGGTGCGGCTTGACGGTGCCCAGGACGGCCGCCGTCTCCTTTGCCGAGGCAATGCTCATCTCGGGCTTGCTGATCTTCTTGAACTTGCGTACTGCCAGCAGCCCCAAGAGGCCTGCTACCAGTAGAAACGCGCCACCCGTGATCAGGAAGGACCAGGCGAGCCCCAGGCCGAGGTTGTGGATCCCATAGGCCGCGGCGAAGCTCAGCACCGGCAGCGAGAAGAGCGCCAGCGTGCCTGCCGCCGCGATCGCGCCGCCGCCCACGCCGAGTCGCCGGGCGTCTTCCCGCAGCTCGGCCTTGGCCAGCGCGATCTCGTCGTGCACCAGTGCGGACAGCTCGGTGGTCGCCGTCGCCACCAGCTGGCCGAGGCTGCGGTTGGTGCCGTCGTCGGCTGTGCTCATCGGCTGCTCCCTCATCGTCATCGGCTTCGCCATCTGCGAATCTTCGGCGGGCTCCATCAAAGGTTGCCCAAGAGTCGTCCGCTGGCCTTCAGCGGATGTGAAGACTCTCAGATCATGCCGGACCATCCTCGTCGGTGGTGCGGCCGGAGGCGACTTCCGCCAGCCGTCGGTGCTCGGCCGCCTTCGCCTCGTGGATCGCGGCCATTCGCAGGTGGTAGTCGGGATTGTCCTGCTCGTAGACGTCCGGGATGCCGTCCTGGTCCTCGTCCAGGTCTTCCGCCGCACAAAGCTTCTTGTACATGTTGTCGCGCAGCTTGAGCAGGATGCTCGCGAGGACGGCGGCCATCAGCGAACCGACCAGTACGGCCGCCTTGATCTCGTCGCCGAGGACCGGACTGCTGCCGAAGGCGAGCTCGCCGATCAGCAGGGACACGGTGAAGCCGATGCCGGCCAGCGAGGCGACGGCGAGGACATCCGGCCATTTGAGGTCCGGATTCAGCTTCGCCCTGGTGAAGCGTGCCGCGAGCCAGGTGCCGCCGAAGACGCCGATCGCCTTGCCGAGGACCAGGCCGAGTACGACACCCAGAGTCTCGGGCCTCCGGAAAATGTCGGAGAGCGCTCCTCCGGAGATGGCGACGCCCGCGGAGAAGAGGGCGAACAGCGGCACCGCCAGACCTGCCGACAGGGGGCGTACGACGTGCTCGATGTGCTCACCTGGGGAGTGCCGTTCGTCGTCGTGCCGGGTGCACCGCAGCATCAGGCCCATGGCGACGCCCGCGATGGTGGCATGGACCCCGCTGTTGTACATCAGCGCCCAGTTGACGATGGCCAGCGGCACATAGATGTACCAGCCGCGGACGCCCTTCCGCAGCAGTAGCCAGAAGACCGCCAGACCCAGCACGGCGAAGCCGAGGGCGGCGAAGTTGAGCTTCGAGGTGAAGAAGATCGCGATGATCAGGATCGCGAAGAGGTCGTCGACGACGGCGAGGGTCAACAGGAAGGCGCGCAGCGCCGACGGCAGGGCCGTGCCGATGACCGCGAGCACGGCGAGGGCGAAGGCGATGTCGGTGGCGGTGGGCACGGCCCAGCCGCGCAGTGAGCCGCCGCCGACCGAGGCGACCGAGAAGTAGACGAGGGCGGGCACGGCCATGCCGCAGATCGCCGCCACCACCGGGAGGATCGCCGCCTTGGGGTCGCGCAGCTCGCCCGCGACCAGCTCGCGCTTGAGCTCGATGCCGGCGACGAAGAAGAACACGGCCAGCAGCCCGTCGGCGGCCCAGTGCTGGACCGAGAGGTGGAGCCCCAGGGAGCCGGGGCCGAAGTGGGCGTCCCGTATCGCCGCATAGCTGTCGCGTAGTGGGGTGTTTGCCCAGATCAGCGCCGCCACGGCGGCAACGAGAAGAAGCACGCCGCCGACGGTTTCGGTACGCAGAGCGTCCGCGAGGAAGGTGCGTTCGGGCAGCGGCAGCCGGCCAAGGAAGACGGAACGACGGTTCTTGGGCGCGGCCACGGTGGGGACCTCCTGGGGGTCGACTGGAACACGTGGGTACACGTGTGCTGAGTGCCGACCAGACTTCCCGGCGCGCCTGTGATTCTTGTCGAGATTTCTACGCGTTGAATATTTACTTTAACCCGAAAGGGTGAAGGGCGCTCGGCCGGAGCCGAGCGCCCTTCACTGCATCGGGGATGGTACGGGCTGGGTCAGTCGTCGCTCGGCGCGGCCGGGAGCTTCGCCTGGATGAGATCCATGACCGAGGAGTCGGTCAGGGTGGTCACATCGCCGAGGGCGCGGTTCTCGGCCACATCACGCAGCAGTCGGCGCATGATCTTGCCGGAGCGGGTCTTGGGCAGCTCGGCCACCGGCAGGATGCGCTTCGGCTTGGCGATCGGCCCCAGCTGCTTGGCGACATGGGCGCGCAGCTCCTCGACCAGGCCGGCTTCCTCCGCGTCCACATGCCCGCGCAGGATGACGAATGCGCAGATCGCCTGGGTGGTCTGCGGGTCGGTCGCGCCGACGACCGCCGCTTCGGCGACCTTCGGGTGCGAGACCAGAGCGGACTCGACCTCGGTGGTGGAGATGTTGTGGCCGGAGACCAGCATCACGTCGTCCACCCGGCCGAGCAGCCAGATGTCGCCGTCATCGTCCTTCTTGGCGCCGTCGCCTGCGAAGTAGCGCCCCTCGAAGCGCGACCAGTAGGTGTCGATGTAGCGCTGATCGTCGCCCCAGATGGTGCGGAGCATGGACGGCCAGGGCTCGGTGAGCACGAGGTAGCCGCCGGAGCCGTTGGGGACCTCATGGGCATCGTCGTCCACCACGGTCGCGGCGATGCCGGGGAGCGGTACCTGGGCCGAGCCGGGCTTGGTCTCGGTCACACCCGGCAGCGGGCTGATCATGATGCTGCCGGTCTCCGTCTGCCACCAGGTGTCGACGACGGGGGTGGTGTCGGCGCCGATGTGCTTGCGGTACCAGACCCAGGCCTCGGGGTTGATGGGCTCGCCGACCGAGCCGAGGATGCGCAGGCTGCTGAGGTCGAACTTGGCCGGGATGTCGTCGCCCCACTTCATGGCGGCGCGGATCGCGGTGGGGGCGGTGTAGAGGATGGTCACGCCGTACTTCTGGACGATCTCCCACCAGCGGCCCTGGTGCGGAGTGTCCGGGGTGCCCTCGTAGAGCACTTCCGTCGCACCGTTGCTGAGCGGGCCGTAGACGATGTACGAGTGGCCGGTCACCCAGCCGACATCGGCCGTGCACCAGAAGACGTCCGACTCGGGCTTGAGGTCGAAGACCGCATGGTGGGTGTACGACGCCTGGGTGAGATAGCCGCCGGTGGTGTGCAGGATGCCCTTGGGCTTCCCGGTGGTGCCCGAGGTGTAGAGGATGAACAGGGGGTGTTCGGCGCCGAATGCCTGGGGCGTGTGCCGGTCGGACTGGCCCTCCACCAGCTCGTGCCACCACACATCGCGACCCACGGTCCAGGCGATGTCCTCCTGGCCGGTGCGGCGGACGACGAGGACGCTGTGGACGTTTTCCGTGCCGGGGCGGGTCAGGGCCTCATCGACGGCGGGCTTGAGCGCGGAGGGCTTGCCGCGCCGGTACCCGCCGTCGGCGGTGATGACGACACGGGCGTCGGCGTCGTTGATGCGGGTCGCCAGGGCGTCGGCCGAGAAGCCGCCGAAGACGAGCGAGTGCGGGGCGCCGATCCGGGCGCAGGCGAGCATCGAGATGACCGCTTCGGGGATCATCGGCAGATAGATGGCGACCCGGTCGCCGGCCGTCACCCCCAGCTCGGTCAGGGCGTTGGCGGCCTTGGAGACCTCGCGCTGGAGCTCGGCGTAGGTGATCGAGCGGGTGTCGCCCGGCTCCCCCTCGAAGTGCAGAGCCACGCGGTCGCCCAGGCCGTTCTCCACATGGCGGTCGACGCAGTTGTACGCCACATTGAGCGTGCCGTCGGCGAACCACTTGGCAAAGGGCGGATTCGACCAGTCCAAGGTCTGGTTCGGCTCGGTTTCCCAGCTCAGGCGGCGGGCCTGGGTGGCCCAGAAGCCCAGCCGGTCAGCCTTCGCCTGCTCGTACGCCTCCGCGGTGACATTGGCCTGCTCGGCCAGGGCGGCAGGCGGTGCGAAGCGGCGCTCCTCCTTCAGGAGGTTGGCCAGGCTTTCGTTACTCACGACATCTCCCTTTCCCGGTGGGCCCGTTGCGTCCCGGACATAGCTCACCAGCCCGGGGCACACCCTGACAAGGGGTTGAGGGAATAATGGTTTAGACCTGTAAGGAAAGAGTTGTGCGAGGTCAGCGGTGTGGCGCAAGGCGCTCGGAGGGGGCGCCGGGGCGCTTGGGGTCACACGGCGTCCAGTACCTCCGGCCGCACCGCGGCGAAGGTGCGTGACCTACGGTCGAGCACATACGCCTGGGCCTCGGCCACATGGAAGTACATCCCATGGAGGTGAAGCGATCCTTCTGCCACCCGACGGGCGACGCAGCCATGGGACATCAGATGGTCGAGTTGTTGCACCACATTGACGAGCGCAAGCCGCTCCACGTCGTCGGCCACGGGGCGTTCGGCCAGCGCCACTTCCCCGCGCCCCAACCGCCCGATCCGCTGCATGCGGGCCACGCTCGGACGACCGTGCCGGAGCCAGCGGGTGAGCGGGGTCTGGGTGTCGGCTGTGGATTCCTGACCGGGGAGCGCGGGAGTGTGGAACGCGCTGGTGTCGAGCAGCGCCTGCATCGCTCCGCACCCCGAGTGTCCGCAGACCGTGATGCTGCCGACCTTCAGCACTTCAACGGCGTACTCCACGGCCGCTCCCACGGAGTCACAGGTGTTCTCTGTGTCGGGTGGCGGCATCAGATTGCCGACATTGCGGACGGTGAACAGATCTCCGGGGCCACTGGAGGTGATCATGCTGGTCACCAACCGGGAATCGGCACAGGTCAGGAAGAGCTCGCCGGGGCGTTGTCCTTCGCGGGCTAGCCGGGCCAGTTCATCGCGGACGAGCGGGGCCGTATTGCGCTGGAACGCGCTCACTCCGCCGAGGAGTTGACGCCCGCCATGAGGGCCATCGGCCTGGCCGGAGGTGACGGGGCGGGTGCAGTAGTGGTTGCGCCAGGGCGTCCAGGGGCGGCAGACATGGCCGGCGGTGGGCTCCGTGATCGGCCTGCCCGACCGGCCCTTGATGCTGACCCATCCGCCCTGCGCCCGGTGGTTGTCGGACCATGACTGCAGTGCTTCGTAGGCAGCGTGATCCATGAAGGACCCGCCCAACTCGATCACCACGCTCTTTCCATCGGGCACTCGGGCCAGCGCACGGCTCAGCCGGCGGACCGCCAGAAAGGTCAACTGGCCGTCCACTGCCACCCGATAGCGGCTACGCTCCTCGACGACAGTGATCCGTGCGCGGATGAAGTGCCGCAGCGCGAGAAAGGCGGCGCCCGCCGCTCCCAACGCGAGGCCTTGCAGCGCACCGAGCGCCACCACGGCACCGAGCGCGGCCGCATACACCGGGAACTCCCGTCGGTGCCATGCCTGCTTGAGGTGCGCGAAGCTCACCATCTTCACTCCGGCCGCCGCGACCAGCGCCGCGAGCACGGCGAGCGGAGCCACTCCGGCCGCCGCGATGAACAGCCCCGCACAGAGCAGCACCCAGAGGGCTCCGGGGACTGTGGACTTACGGGCGGCCCGCGGCCGGTCCAGCACCGGGGCGGCCCGTAGCGACTCCATGCTCACGACGAGCGTGACCGTCACCACGGCCGCGAAGATCCCCAGCGTTGGCCCATGCGGCAGGGTCGGCAGGATGCGTGACTGCCATTGAGGCAGGGAGAGCCGAGGCAGGGTCATGCCCGCGCTCATCGCGGTGGCCGCGGTCACGGCGGCGAGCGGCGCCGGAACCGCTCGGACCCAACGGCCGCCGCGCCCAGCCGACTTCGGCCATGCCATCAGTACGGCAACGGTGACCGTGGAAACCAGCAGCGCCGCGAGGCGCGGATGCCCCGCCCCTGAGAGGAGCGCCATCGGATTGCCCGGCGTGGAGCCATCGGGGCTTCCACTCAGCATGACGGGCAGCTGGTCCAGCGCGATGGTCACACCGATGCCGGCGAGTATCCCGTGCGCCACCGACGGGCTGACCGCCAGCCCGGACATCCGCCGGGCGCCGAGGGCGAGTTGAGCCAGCCCGACGAGTGCGATGAGCGCGCAAGTGGCCCGCCAGCCGTAGCGCTGCACCAGCTCCGCGCTCACCATCACAAGGCCCGTGGCGGCTGCACCGATCTGGGGAGGCACAGTGCCCAGCACTCCCATGACGATGCCGCCGACCACCGTCGCGGCCAGCCCCGCCTGCAGCGGTGCCCCGGTGGCGAGAGCGATGCCCAGGGACATGGGGACGGCGATCGCAAAGATCGCGACGGACACGGACAGATCCCGGCGCCAGTGGGAGCGCCGAGCCGGATGGTGGGATCCGGCCTGTGGGTTGGGTTCCTGGAGGGTCGGCCGAAAGTCCTGTGGTGGGTGGGCGGTTGGGGTCGGCTGAGCTTGCATGGTCGTTCCCGTCTTCGTCGGGCGGCGCGGTCACGCACAGGGGCGCGGCCGTGGTCACGGCGTGCAGCGGCGGGAGCGGCTGCGGTGGCGGGGGGAGGGCTTGCCTCAACTCTCAGTAAATGAATCGTAATGGAGAGTAAAGCGCGAGGGGAAGCCTAAATGGATGGCAAAGTGAAGCTTCCGCCTATCGAGTTAATTTGTATGCTTATCGGCTTGTCATCCTTCTTTTCTCCTTCCTTCGTGCGACGTTGACGACGCTTGAACGCCTGATCGCTGGACCGGCCGGGCGAGTCGAAGGGTGAGGTGGGCTGATGGCAGCTGCATGGCGGATCACACTGGGCGGTCTTGCGGTGTTGGCGCTCGTCACGGGCGCAGCGGGCTGTTCCGGAGAAACCGACGGTGGGGGACAGGGCGGCCCGCAGGGTGCGGCCGGGCCGAACGCGGTGGTCCGTCTCCTCGGTGACGGGTCCACCGCCGATACCGGCGCCCAGCCCCGGCAGCCCCGACCCCAGCGAATGGCGCCCGGCGAGAGACCGCCGCAGTTCGTGGTCTTCTCATGGGACGGCGCGGGCGAGGACGGCCAGCGGCTGTTCTCCCACTTCCGCGAGGTCGGGAAGAAACACCACGCGACGATGACGTACTTCCTCAGCGGTGTCTACATGCTTCCGGAGTCGAAGAAGGACATCTACGAACCGCCCCGGCACGCGCCCGGCTCTTCGGACATCGGGTTCAACGATGTGCAGGGAGTCAGGGACACCGTGGAGCAACTCCGGGGGGCCTGGCTGGACGGCAATGAGATCGGCACCCACTTCAACGGCCATTTCTGCGGCTCCAAGGGCGGAGTTGGCACGTGGTCGTCCGCGGAGTGGAGGAGCGAGATCCGGCAGGCCCAGGCCTTCGTCCGGAGCTGGAAGACGAACACCGGGCTCAAGAACCTGCCGCCGCTGCCCTTCGACTACGGCAAGGAACTGGTCGGTGGGCGGGCGCCCTGCCTGGAGGGGCAGCACAATCTCGTCCGGGCCGCCAAGGCCATGGGCTTCCGCTATGACGCGAGTTCCTCCGGTGGGCGTCAGGTCTGGCCGAGCAAGATCGGCGGGATCTGGGATTTCCCGCTCCAGGATGTTCCGGTGCCCGGGCGTGCCTTTGAGACGCTGTCGATGGACTACAACTTCCTCGCCAACCAGTCCGGCACCACCAAGGGTGACCCCGCCAAACGCGAAGCATGGGGCGAGCAGATGCGAGACGGGCTGCTCGCCGGCTTCAACCGCGCGTACCACGGCAACCGTGCTCCGCTGTTCATCGGCGACCACTTTGAGTCCTGGAACGGTGGCACCTATATGCGGGCCGTGGAGAACGTCATCGAGACGGTCTGTACCAAGGAAGAGGTGCGCTGCGTGTCCTTCAGGCAGCTCGCCGACTGGCTGGATGTACAGGACCCCGAAGTGCTGGCGAAGCTGCGCAAGTTGGATGTCGGCGAGGCGCCGAAATATGGCTGGGGCCGGCTCTCCGACGCCCGGACATTCGCGCCACCCGCCCCGCCGACACACCACGCACCCTCGATGCACGCCCCTCCGTCGCAGGAACCCGAGGACAACGGCGAAGACGACGACGATGAGGAGGGAAAGCCGTCGGGGATCAGGCGGGCTGCGGGGTAGCCGACAGCCGCTCGTCGAGCACGAAGGCGGGGTCGACCTGAGCCGCCAGGTCGGCGCCCGTCTTCGCGTTGCCCCAACTCTCCGCGTTCTTGAGGTGGAAGTGCACCATCTGGCGGGTGTAGCGCTGCCAGTCGCGCCGCTCGTAGGCGCCGTCCACCGTCTCGCGCAGGGTGCGCAGCGCCTCGTGCTGGGGCGCTTCAAGAAGTTCGAACAGCGGCGGGCGGCCCTTCTCCATGGCCCGCACCCAGTCGGAGTGGCCGAAGACGGTGAGCAGGTCGTCACCGGCCTCGCCGCGCAGGAAGTCGAGGTCGTCCGGGCCCTGCACCTTGTTGCCCACAACCTTCAGACAGATGTCAAAGTCCCGTGCGTATTCCTTGTATTGGCGATAAACGGCGATCCCCTTGCGGGTGGGCTCGGCCACCAGGAAGGTCATGTCAAAGCGTGTGAACATCCCGGAGGCGAAGGAGTCACTGCCTGCGGTCATGTCGACGACCACATACTCGCGAGGGCCGTCGACGAGATGGTTGAGGCACAGCTCGACCGCGCCGACCTTGGAGTGGTAGCAGGCGACACCGAGGTCGGACTCGGTGAACGGGCCGGTCGCCATCAGCCGTACGGAGGCGTCGCCATCCAACCGCACGGTTCTGGCGCATGCTCCGTACACCGGGTTGTCCTCGTCGACCCGGAGCAGCCGGGATCCTTCGCCGGGCGGGGTCGTCTTGATCATGGTTTCGGCCGAGGCAATACGCGGGTTCGTGCCCCGCAGATGGTCCTTGATCAGGGAGAGCTGGGCCCCCATCGCGGGCAGGGCGGCGGCCTCTGCCTCGTTCAGGCCCAGTGCTGCGCCCAAGTGCTGATTGATGTCGGCGTCCACCGCGATGACGGGCGCGTGGTCGGCTGCGAGGTGACGGATGAAGAGTGCGGACAGCGTCGTCTTGCCGCTGCCGCCCTTCCCTACGAAAGCGATCTTCATGTTCACCAAGCGTAGGTGCGGAGGTGCGATAAGTGAGAGTGGTGGGTGAATAAGACCACTCCTTCGGGGGGTGTGGGACTGGAGTGCGTACTGTCTTACCCATGAGTACGACTGTCGATCCGCTGGCCGCCCTGGGGTCGCTCCCCGGTGTTGCCGATTCCGTGGACTCCGTACGCAGGGCGGTGGACCGGGTGTACGGCCACCGGGTGATGCGCCGCCGCAGCAATGAAGTCACCTCCGAAGCGGCACTGCGCGGGGCGCGCGGCTCGGCCGCGCTGTCGGGCGCGGACTGGGCGCTCGAGGAAGTGCGCCGTCGTTCCGACTTCGGCGGTGCGGGCGAGCCGCGCACAGTGGGCGCTGCGCTGCGACTGACGGCCGAAGCCGGCCAACTGCTGAGCGTGTGGCGGCAGTCGCCGCTGCGCGTGCTCGCCAGGCTGCATCTGGTGGCGGCCGGTGGGGCGCAGCCGGATGACGCGATCGGACGGCCACGGCTGCCGGGTGAGCCGGTCGAGGAGCCGTTGGTCGGGCCGGCGCCACCGGGCGCGGATGAGATGTCGGGTCGGCTCGAAGGGCTGGCGGATCTCTTGATCGCGGGCACCGATGCTTCCGCGCTGGTGACGGCAGCCGTGGTGCACGGTGAACTGCTTGCCCTGCGCCCCTTCGGCTCATGCAATGGACTGGTGGCGCGGGCTGCCGAGCGGATCGTGCTGGTAGGCAGTGGTCTTGATCCAAAGTCCATTTGTCCGGCGGAGGTTGGTCACGCCGAGCTGGGGCGGGACGCCTATGCGACGGCGCTGGACGGCTACGCCTCCGGAACCCCGCAAGGCCTGGCGGCCTGGATTGCGCACTCTGCCCGCGCGGTAGAGCTAGGGGTGAGAGAAACAACGGCCGTGTGCGAGGCACTTCAACGCGGCGCGGCCTGAGAGGGTTGCGGCGGTACCGGTCAGGCTCTGGTACCGCCGCTGGCACGTTCGCCGGGTTACCATGCGTGCACGAGGTGCGTCCATCAGGTCGGGGACTTCGCCCGTTCCCTGGTGCGACTGGCCCGTAATCGACGGGTCGGCGTCGCGTGGGTGCCCGGCGTTCATGCGCGGTCCGTGGGGCCGTGGTGCGTAGAGGGCGTCCTCCCGGATGTCCCTGGTCTCGCGGGCCGTTGACTCCTTTCTACTCCTGGCGCCGCGGAAGCGGAAGGCCAAGCCGCAGTTCTTTACTTTTATCTCCAAAAGCGGGCAATGCGGACAGGGTGGAGGTTCGTCGTCGGGTGGCCAGCCAGACCAGGCCTGCAGTGGCGGCGGCCGCGCCGACCGCGACTACAACCAGTGCGGGGCGCGGAGGCATGGGCAGTGACCGTACCCGCTGCTTGAGCCGTACCGGTCGGCTGAAGGAGAGGATCGGCCAGTCGCGAGCGGCGGCCTCGCGGCGCAGCGCGCGGTCCGGGTTGACGGCGTGCGGGTGGCCGACCGTCTCCAGCATGGGAACGTCGGTTGCCGAGTCGCTGTAGGCATAGCAGCCGGCCAGGTCGTACCCTTCCGACTCGGCCAGCTCTCTGACCGCTTCGGCCTTGGTCGGGCCATAGGCGTAGTACTGGATCTCCCCGGTGAAGACGCCGTCCTCGACGGTCATGCGCGTGGCGACGACCCGGTCCGCCCCCAGGAGTCTGCCAATCGGCTCGACGACCTCCGCTCCGGAGGTGCTGACGATCACCACGTCGCGGCCCGCCGCGTGGTGCTCCTCGATGAGCGAGGCGGCTTCGTCGTAAATGATGGGGTCGATGAGCTCGTGCAGCGTCTCCGCGATGATCTCGCGGACCTGTTGAACATTCCAGCCTCGGCAGAGTTCGGAGAGATACTGGCGCATCCGTTCCATCTGCTCGTGGTCCGCCCGGCCCGCAAGGAAGATGAACTGCGCGTACGCGGTGCGCAGTACGGCGCGCCGGTTGATCAAGCCGCCTTGGTAGAAGGACTTGCCGAAGGTGAGCGTGCTCGACTTCGCAATGACCGTCTTGTCCAGATCAAAGAACGCGGCTGTTCGAGGCAAGGAGTGGTTTTCCACGCCGCCGAGCATAGGGGCCCTCCATTCGGCGTAAGCTGAGGCGTGTGGGTTTGCCTGAGAAGGCTCTCGGGTACACCATGGAAGTCACGGATCGTTCGCGACCGTGTCTAACCCGGCCCGACTCCTCCCCCCCGAGTCGGCCGTGGGGACGACCCCCGCTCTCCCCCCCGGCGGGGGTCGTCGCATGTCCGGATGTGTTTCAAGCACCTTGCCCGGGCCTCCTTCGCCTCCGCGGGCCTCGATCGACGCCCGTCCTCCCCTCTTCATACATGTTACGCAGAGTAATCAACAGGGTGCTCTCCGGAAGTCACCGGTATAGGTGACCGGGATATTCACAACCGCTGAGTTGTCCACCGTTTTTTACCAAGATCCACACGATTTCCCGGTTCGCTGCACGGTGATTCCTCACGAGTTCCACGACGTTCGTGGATGCGAGAGCGCGGAGTGAGACGCGTAGGAGAGGGGAGGCACCGTGACCGGATCCGTCACATCCGATTGGCCGACGGCCGCCGAGGCAAGTCAGAGCGGGCCGTTGATTGTCACGGAGGACGAAGCGCTGCTGGATGATCTGCTGCGATTGTGCGCTGCGGCGGGCGCCCTGCCCGAGGTCGCCCAAGGACTGTCCGCGCGGGGCGGTAACTGGGGAAACGCGCTGCTGATCCTGGTGGGCGACGACTGTGCGGCCCGAATGGGCGGTGCGACGCACCGGGAGGGCGTGGTGCTGGTCGGCACCGATCCCGACGATCCCGGCATCTGGCAGCGAGCCGTCGAAATCGGCGCCCGCAATGTGGTGCTGCTGCCCGATGGCGAGGGCTGGCTGGTCGACCGGATCGCCGACGCCGCGGAAGGAGTCGGCCGCCCTGCGCTCACGGTGGGGGTGATCGGCGGCCGGGGCGGGGCCGGAGCCAGCACCCTGGCCTGTGCATTGGCGATCAGCGCAGCCCGCGTCGGCCGGCGCACGATGCTGATCGACGGCGATCCACTGGGTGGCGGCCTCGATGTGCTGCTCGGGGGTGAGCGGACCGAGGGGCTCCGGTGGCCCGCGTTCGCGGGTTCGCGGGGCCGGGTGGCCGGGCGCGCGCTGGAAGAGGCGCTGCCCGAGCTGCACTCACTGCGCCTGTTGAGCTGGGATCGCGGTGCCTGTACGGCTGTGCCGCCGGACGCCATGCGAGCCGTGCTCGCTGCGGCTCGCAGGCGCGGCGGGGTCGTGGTCGTGGACCTGCCGCGCAGGCTGGACGGCGCGGCCTCGGCGGCACTCGAACAGCTGGACATGGGGCTGTTGGTGGTGCCCTCCGAGCTGCGGGCCGTCGTGGCGGCCCACCGGGTCGCATCGGTGGTCGGCATGATGCTGGGCGACCTGCGGCTGGTGGTGCGGGGGCCGTGTGGGCCGGGGCTCGACGGAGGGGAGATCGCCCGCCTTCTCGGCCTGCCTCTGGCGGGTGAAATGCCCCTGGAACCAGGCATGTCGGAGACCTTGATCGCCGGCCGCCCGCCGGGAGGAGGCGAGCGGGAACCGCTCGCCAGGTTCTGCGCGGAGTTCTGGGAGCAGGTTCTCGTCGACGACGAGGGCGTGCCGGTATGAGCGTCGCGCTGCTGGACGCCGTACGGCTGCGGCTCGTGGACAGCGGAGCGGAGCCGACCCCCGCCCGGGTCGCCGAGGCGCTGCGCGAGGAAGGGCGACTCCTTGGCGACACCGAGGTGCTCGGCATCGTGGCCCGGTTGCGCTCTGAACTGATCGGCGCCGGCCCGCTGGAGCCACTGCTCGCCGAGTCCGACGTCACCGACGTCCTGGTCACTGCGCCCGACCAGGTGTGGGTGGATCGTGGGGCAGGGCTGGAGCGTTCGGAAGTGGCCTTTCCCGATGCGGCCGCGGTGCGCAGACTCGCACAGCGGCTCGCCGCGATCGCCGGGCGCAGACTCGACGATGCCCGGCCCTGGGTGGACGCCCGCCTGCCGGACGGCACCCGTCTGCACGCGGTGCTGCCTCCGGTGTCGGTCGGTTCGACCTGTCTGTCGCTGCGGGTGGTGCGCCCCAGGGCGTTCTCCCTGGACGAGCTGACCGCCGCGGGCACCGTACCGCCGGGCGGGCAGTGGCTGCTGCGCGCGGTGCTGGACTCCCGGCTCTCCTTTGTGGTCAGCGGTGGGACGGGCTCGGGCAAGACGACGCTCCTGTCGACGTTGCTGGGCCTTGTCGCACCGGACGAACGGATCGTGCTCGCCGAGGACTCGGCCGAGTTGCGCCCGGACCACCCCCATGTGGTGCGGCTCGAGACGAGACCCGCGAATCAGGAGGGCACCGGCCTGGTCACCCTGCGGGACCTGGTGCGCCAGGCGCTGCGGATGCGGCCGGACAGACTGGTCGTCGGCGAGGTGCGCGGGCCCGAGGTCACGGATCTGCTGGCCGCCTTGAACACCGGCCATGAGGGCGGGTGTGGCACGGTGCACGCGAATGCCGCGGCGGACGTGCCCGCCCGGCTGGAGGCCCTGGGGTCCACGGCGGGACTCGACCGGGCCGCGCTGCACAGCCAGTTGGCCGCCGCGCTGTCGGTGGTGATTCACCTGGTGCGCGACCGCGGTGGCCGGCGGCGCATCGCCGAGGTGCATGTGCTGGACCGCGACCGTGCCGGGTTCGTCACCACGGTACCGGCGGCCGTATGGGGTCCGGAAGGCTTTGCGCGGGCGCCCGGTTGGGGGCGGCTGGCGGCATTGTGCGGGCGTGGCGGGGGTTCGCCATGAGTCCACCGGTGGTGATGTTCTCGATAGTCGCAGGGTGTGCTGTGCTGCTCTGTGGGGCCATGGCCTGGCGGCTGCCGATGCGGTCGGCGCAGGAGCTGCGCAGGGCAAGGGCGTTGCTCGCGGGCGGCGGGGCCATCGGGCCGGGTGACGCTTCCTGGTCGGCATGGCTCGGTGAAGTGGTCGGCCGGTTGAGCCGGGCAGCCTGTGGAAGACGCGAGTTGGTGTGTCTGCCGATCGGTTGTGTGGTCGCCCTGCTGGGCGAGTCGGTCGTTCCACTGCTCGGGGCGGTGGCGGCCGTGCCGGTGGTGCGGCGTCGGCTGGCCGCGCGGCGGCGACAGCGCGAACGGGAGCGGCGGGAAGCGGCCGTGATCGAGTTCTGTGGCTCCGTCGCGGGTGAGTTACGAGCCGGTCGGCAGCCCGGCGAAGCGCTGGCGGGGACTTCGCCGGAGGGGCTCGGTCCGGCCTGGTCCGCCGTGTCGGCGGCCGCGCGGTTCGGCGGGGAGGTGCCCGCCGCCCTGCGGAGGGCGGGCCGGTGGCCGGGGGCCGAGGGGCTGATCGGAGTGGCCGCCTGCTGGCAGGTCGCCGTCGACGGCGGGGCCGGGCTCGCCACAGGGCTCGAAAGGGTGGGGGCGGCTCTTGGCGCCGAGCGGGATCAACGGGAGGAACTGCGAGCTCAGTTGGCGGGGACCAGATCCACCGCGGTGATGCTCGCCCTGCTGCCCGTCCTCGCCCTTTTGATGGGCAGTGCGCTCGGCGCCGATCCCCTGCGGGTGCTGCTGCACACCCCGGCGGGGCTCGGCTGCCTGGTCCTCGGCGGACTGCTTGAGTACGCCGGGCTCAGCTGGACACGCCGGATCGTACGGGCGGCCGATGGGAAGGGGGAGGAGTGAGCGAGGAGTATGTCCACGGCCTGGAGCTGGCGGTCCCGCTGGTGGTGGCCGCGGTGTGCGCGGTGGCCGGGCTGAGAGGGGCGCGCAGGGAGAAGTCGGCGCGCCGCCGGGTGGCGCGGCTGTTCGGTGGGTGTGTCGCGGCGGGGTCGGTGAGCCGGTTGCGCGAGTGGGCGCGCCGGGTCACCGCGGCCCGGGGCGGTCTGCCGGCGGCCGGAGCCGGGATCACGGGGATCGTTCTCGTCGGTGGAGCCGCCGGGTGCGTGGTGGGATGCGTCGTTGCCTATGGCGTGTGGCGCTGGTGGCAGAGCTTGAAGCGGGTGGCCGGTGAAGCCTCTGCGCCCTCTGCGGAGGAAGTGCTGCGACAACTGCCTCTTGTGACGGACCTCTTGGCTGCTTGCCTGGCCGCCGGAGCCGGGCCGTGTGGCGCGGCCGAGGCGACCGGGGAGTCGTTCGGTGGCCTGGTGGGCGAGCGATTGGCCCGGGCCGCCGCGGAGGTGCGCCTCGGCGCGGAGCCCACGGAGGCCTGGGGCCGGCTGGGGAGCCTCCCTGGTACCCGAGGGGTGGCGCTGTGCCTGGAGCGAGCTCATGAGTCGGGTGTTCCGGCAGTGGAGTCCATGTCCAGGCTGGCCGATCGGCTGCGGGCCGCGCAGGGCCGGGCGGCGGGCATCCGGGCCCGGCGCGCCGGAGTCCTGGCGACGGCCCCGCTGGGGCTGTGTTTCCTGCCCGCCTTCTTGACGGTCGGCGTGGTCCCCATGGTCGTCGGGCTCGCCGGCGGGCTCACAGCAGGTAAATGACGAAATGTCAGATTCATTTGAAGGAGGCAGAGATGGTCATGCGGTGGTGGTCGCGGCGGTGTGCTTCGGCGAGGTCTGTCCGGGAGGCCGGGATGTCGACGGCCGAGTATGCGGTGGGGACGATCGCGGCCTGCGCCCTTGCCGCGGTGCTCTACAAAATCGTCACCAGCGGGGCCGTGAGCGCGGCGCTGCAGGGTCTGATCGAGAAGGCGCTCCATGCGGCGGCCTGATGGCGGCTATGTGACGGCCGAGGCCGCACTCGCGCTCCCGACGCTGGTGCTGTTCGGCATGGCACTGATCTGGGGCCTGATGGCCGCGTCCGCGCAGATCCAGTGCGTGGACGCGGCCCGGGTGGGAGCGCGGGCGGTGGCCCGGTCGGACCCGCCGGCCCGGGCCGTCGCCGCGGCCAGGTCGGCGGCCCCCGCGGGGGCCAGGATCGCGGTGACGAGAGAGGGGGACCTGGTGAGGGTGCGGGTCGAGGCCCGGTCGGCCGGGCCCGGGCCGCTCGCGGTCCGGTTGGGCGGAGAGGCGGTGGCTCTTGCGGAAGAGACGGTGGGCTGACACGGGCATGGCCACGGTGTGGGTGGCGATCGCCGCGACGGCGTTCTGTGCGGTGTTCGCGCTGCTGCTGGCCATGGGCCAGGCGGTGCTGGCCCGTCATCGCGCGGGCGGCGCGGCGGATCTGGCGGTCCTGGCGGCCGCCGATCACGCCCTCCTCGGTGAGGACGCGGCCTGCGGCCTCGCCCGTCGGGTGGCCGCAGCTCAGCGGGCGAGTGTGGTGCGGTGCGCGGTGCAGGGGGAGATCGCCGAGGTGGCGGCCGAGGCGCGGGCCGGACCGTATGTCGTGCGGGCCCGGTCCCGCGCGGGACCCGCCGCGGTGGAGGCCGGACCCTACGCCGGCTCGTCGGCGCGGCCGCTCGACGGCCCCGCGCGGTGAGGTCTCCGGACCGGTGCGGATGCCGGGACCCGGGGCTTGTGCCCCGGCCTCGCTGCTGCCGGGGTGTCCAGGGGCTCCGTCACCGAGCCACCGGGCGCGGCTGCGCCGCGCTCCTCGGCCGGTTCAATCGGCGGACGGACCGGCCGGGGCCCGGCGGGGCGCGTCGGCCAGCAGGCGGGCGAGCAGGCGGATGGCGGCCCGTTTGTCGAGCGGGTCGTTGCCGTTGCCGCACTTGGGCGACTGGATGCAGGACGGGCAGCCCGTCGCGCACTCGCAGGCGGCGATCGCCTGACGGGTGGCGTCGAGCCAGGACGCGGCCGTATGGAAGGCCCGCTCGGCGAAGCCGGCCCCGCCGGGGTGGCCGTCGTAGACGAAGACGGTGGGCAGGAGGGTGTCCGGGTGGAGGGGGACGGAGACACCGCCGATGTCCCAGCGGTCGCAGGTGGCGAACAGCGGCAGCATGCCGATCGAGGCGTGCTCCGCGGCGTGCAGCGCCCCGCCCAGGGCCTCCGGATGGATGCGGGCTTCGTCGAGCTGGTCCTCGGTGACCGTCCACCACACGGCGCGGGTGCGCAGCGTACGAGGCGGCAGGTCCAGCTTGGACTCACCGAGGACTTCCCCGGTGATGAGCTTGCGACGGAGGAAGGAGACGACCTGACTGGTGACCTCGACCGAGCCGAAGCACAGCCGCGCGTCCCCCCAGGGGATCTCCGTACTGGTCTCCAGGATGGAGACGGCGGTGGTGTCCCGGGCGGTCGTCGAGTAGGGCGGGTCGGCCCGTTCGACCAGGGCGACCGAGTCCGCCAGATCCAGCCGCCGGACGAGATGGCTGCGGCCCTGGTGGAGATGGACCGCCCCGTCGTGGACGGTGGTGTGCGCGGCGGAGGCGTCCACGGTGCCCAGCAGCCGCCCCGTGCCCTCCTCCACGACCTGGACGGGCTGTCCGCCCTCGCCCCGGATGTCGGTGAGGTCCGCGGCGCGCTCACGCCGGGTCCAGTGCCAGGAGGTCCCTCGGCGCCGGAGCAGCTTGCGGTTCTCGAGCTGGGCGAGCAGCCCCGGGGTCTCGGGACCGAACAGCGACAGGTCGTTCTCCGTGAGGGGCAGCTCCTCGGCGGCCGCGCACAGATGCGGGGCGAGGACGTAGGGGTTGTCCGGGTCGAGGACGGTGGACTCGACGGGCTGTTCGAAGAGCGCCTCCGGGTGGTGGACGAGATAGGTGTCCAGCGGGTCGTCCCGGGCGACGAGGATCGCCAGTGCCCCCTGGCCCGTACGGCCTGCGCGGCCGGCCTGCTGCCACAGGGAGGCGCGGGTGCCCGGATACCCGGAGAGGAGGACGGCGTCGAGGCCGGCGACGTCGACTCCGAGCTCCAGGGCCGTGGTGGCCGAGAGGCCGAGCAGTTCCCCGGTGTGCAGGGAACGTTCGATGGCGCGGCGTTCCTCGGGGAGGTAGCCGCCCCGGTAGGCGGCGATGCGGGAGGGGAGGGAGCGGTCCACTGTTGCCAGCCGCTCCTGGGCTATCAGCGCCACGAGTTCGGCGCTGCGCCGGGAGCGGGTGAAGGCGACGGTGCGTACGCCCTGGACGGCCAGGCCGGTGAGCAGGTCCGCGGTCTCGGCGGTGGCGGTACGGCGGACGGGGGCGCCCCGTTCGCCGTACAGCTCGGTGAGCGGGGGTTCCCACAGGGCGAAGACGAGCTCGCCGCGGGGGGAGGCGTCGTCGGTGATCTCCGTGACCGGGACTCCGGTGAGCCGGCTCGCGGAGGCCGCCGGGTCGGAGGCGGTGGCGGAGGCGAGCAGGAAGACGGGATCGGAGCCATAGCGGGCACAGACGCGGCGCAGCCGGCGCAGCACCTGGGCCACATGCGAGCCGAAGACCCCACGGTAGGTGTGGCACTCGTCGACGACGACATAGCGCAGGGCGCGCAGGAAGGAGGACCATCGGGGGTGGGCGGGCAGGACGGAGCGGTGCAGCATGTCGGGGTTGGTGAGCGCGTAGTTGGCGTACTGACGCACCCACTCGCGCTCCTCGACGGGGGTGTCGCCGTCGTAGACGGCGGCCCGGACGGCCTTGCCGAGGGGCGCGGCGAGTTCCCGTACGGCGCGGCGCTGGTCGGCGGCGAGCGCCTTGGTGGGAGCGAGGTAGAGGGCGGTCGTGCCGCGACCGTTGGGGGCCTCGGAGCCGTCCAGCAGCGTGCTCAGCACCGGGGCGAGATAGGCGAGCGACTTGCCGGAGGCGGTGCCGGTGGCCACCACCACCGACTCGCCGCGCAGCGCGTGCTCGGCGGTCAGCGCCTGGTGAGCCCAGGGCCGGGCGATGCCGGCGGCCCGGATGGCGTCGGTCACTTCCGGCCGGATCTTCTCGGGCCAGGGGGCATGACGTCCCGGGCGAGGGGGCAAGTGCTCCGTATGAGTGATGCGTGCAGCCCGGCCTCCCCAGGCGGCGAGTCGTTCGAGGACCGCCCGGGGAGGGGGATGTACGCCCGCCTCCGGCGGGAGTTGATCGTGAGCCATCGACATCGAGTGTGTCACTGGCGTGACGGACAATGGCCCCAAGGCGTCGTGCGCGCCTGCCGGTAAGTGATTGAATGCCATCGCGGCTGCCGATCCATGGGGGGCGACCGCTCGATGCAAGGTGCTGGAGGATCCGTGGACCTGTCCCTGTCGACCCGAACCGTTGGCGACCGTACGGTTGTCGAGGTCGGTGGCGAGATTGATGTGTACACCGCGCCCAAGCTGCGTGAGCAGTTGGTCGAGCTTGTCAACGATGGCAGTTATCACCTTGTCGTGGACATGGAGCGGGTCGACTTCCTCGACTCGACCGGTCTCGGCGTCTTGGTGGGCGGGCTCAAGCGGGTGCGTGCACATGAGGGCTCGCTGCGCCTGGTGTGCAACCAGGAGCGCATTCTGAAGATTTTCCGTATCACCGGCCTCACCAAGGTGTTCCCGATCCACACCTCGGTCGATGACGCGGTGTCGGCGACCGACTGACGGCCGCCGGACGATATCGCCACGCGGGGGGCTCCGGGCCGGACGGCTCGGTCCCTTCGTGAGTTCGCCCTGTTCCGGGAGAGGGCATGCCCTCTTCTCCGGGGAAGAGGGCACGTACGACTGAGGGGGATGGCATGGCCACCGTCGAACTGCTCTTCAGTGCCCTTCCCGAGCATGTCCGCACCGCCCGTCTGGTGGCGGCCGCGGTGGCACGCCGGGCCGGGGTCGACGAGGCCGTGCTGGACGAGGTGCGTCTCGCCGTGGGCGAGGCGTGCTCGCGCGCGGTCGGGTTGCATGTCAGCAATGACATCTCCACCCCGGTGCGGGTGGTGCTGACCGAGGACGAGAAGAAGTTCTCCATCGAGGTGGGGGACGACGCGCCGCGTGCGGTCGTCATCGAGGCCGCTTCCACCGGCGGCTCCGGTGCCGGTTCCGCCGTGCCGGACGACGGTGCGGACGGTGAGGACGAGATGGGCCTCGCCGTCATCAGCGGCCTGGTCGACGATGTCGAGGTGACCGCGGGCGAGGACGGCGGTCTGATCCGGATGAGCTGGCCGACGAACCCGGCGCCGGTGCTGCCGTAGTCCGGCACCGCTTTTCGCCGGAGCCGCACCTGCGCTTTTGGGCGTAGTCCTGTGCGGTGACGGAATTCCGTCGTCTGCCGCAGGACAATTCTCGATCTTCACTGGAGATCGTCGGAGATCGTCACCGCACGGATTTCCCGGTGCGGATCTTCACCGATGGATTCGGCCGGCCTGCGGATCGTCCATTTGATCTTCACTTGCACAGGCTCGTTCCGTTTCCCGCGCTCTGTTTTGATCTCACCAAGCTCCCTACAATCCGTCCATCTTGAGCTCAGGACGCCTGAGCGTGGCGGCTGTTCCGCGGTCGCGGACCGGCTGCACGCCCATGTGCCAAACGTCAAGGAGGACGAATGGCGGGGCAATTCACCCCTGAACAGGTGGACTCCACTCAGAGACTCGCGGTTGAGCTGACCCAGGGCAACCGCACCATCGTGATCGTCATCGCGGCCGTCGCGCTCGCGGCCCTGCTGGTGGCCGTGTTGCTGGTGCGGCAGGTGCTTGCCGCCAACGAGGGCACCGAGAGCATGAAGAGAATTGCCGCGGCGGTTCAGGAAGGCGCGAATGCCTATCTGGCCCGGCAGTTGCGCACCCTCGGCGTATTCGCCGTGATCGTGTTCTTTCTGCTCATGCTGCTGCCGGCCGACAACTGGTCGCAGCGGATGGGACGTTCGGCGTTCTTTCTGGTCGGCGCGCTCTTCTCCGCCGCGACCGGCTATATCGGCATGTGGCTCGCGGTGCGCAGCAATGTGCGCGTCGCCGCTGCGGCGCGAGAGGCGACACCCGCCCCGGGCGAGCCCGAAAAGGATCTGACGGTCGTGGCGCACAAGGCCATGAAGATCGCGTTTCGTACGGGCGGGGTCGTCGGCATGTTCACCGTCGGCCTCGGACTGCTGGGCGCCTCCTGCGTGGTCCTCGTCTATGCGGCCGATGCGCCCAAGGTGCTGGAGGGCTTCGGCTTCGGGGCGGCATTGCTGGCCATGTTCATGCGCGTCGGCGGTGGCATCTTCACCAAGGCCGCGGATGTCGGCGCCGATCTGGTCGGCAAGGTCGAGCAGGGCATTCCCGAGGACGACCCGCGCAATGCCGCCACCATCGCGGACAACGTGGGCGACAATGTGGGCGATTGCGCGGGCATGGCGGCCGATCTCTTCGAGTCGTACGCCGTGACGCTCGTCGCCGCGCTGATCCTCGGCAAGGCCGCCTTCGGCAATGACGGTCTCGCCTTTCCGCTGCTGGTTCCCGCCATCGGCGTGCTCACCGCGATGATCGGCATCTTCGCGGTGGCGCCGCGGCGCGCCGACCGCAGCGGCATGACCGCGATCAACCGGGGCTTCTTCATCTCGGCCGTCATCTCGCTGGTGCTGGTGGCGGTGGCGGTCTTCGCGTATCTGCCGTCCAGCTACGCGGATCTGAAGGGTCTCGGCGATGCCACGATCCGTGGCCACCACGGGGACCCGCGGGTGCTCGCGCTGGTCGCGGTCGCCATCGGCATTGTGCTCGCGGCGCTCATCCAGCAGCTCACGGGCTACTTCACGGAGACCAGCCGACGGCCCGTACGGGACATCGGCAAGACCTCGCTGACCGGTCCCGCGACCGTTGTCCTGTCCGGGATCTCCCTGGGTCTGGAGTCGGCGGTCTACTCGGCGGTGCTGATCGCCCTGGGGGTGTACGGGGCGTTTCTGCTCGGTGGTTCATCGATCATGCTGGCGTTGTTCGCCGTCGCCCTCGCCGGGACGGGGCTGCTGACCACCGTCGGGGTCATCGTCGCCATGGACACCTTCGGCCCGGTCTCCGACAACGCGCAGGGCATCGCCGAGATGTCCGGCGATGTGGAGGGCGCGGGCGCGCGGGTGCTCACCGACCTCGACGCGGTGGGCAACACCACCAAGGCGATCACCAAGGGGATCGCCATCGCCACGGCGGTGCTGGCGGCGTCCGCGCTGTTCGGCTCGTACCGCGATGCGATCGCCACGGCGGTCAGGGACTTCCATGCGAAGCCCGGGACGCTGGGGCTGAATCCGGACATCACCCAGCCCAACAACCTGGTCGGCCTGATCCTCGGCGCGGCCGTCGTCTTCCTCTTCTCGGGGCTGGCGATCAACGCGGTGTCGCGGTCGGCGGGGGCGGTGGTCTACGAGGTGCGGCGGCAGTTCCGCGAGCACCCCGGGATCATGGACCACACCGAGCAGCCGGAGTACGGCCGGGTGGTGGACATCTGCACCAAGGACGCACTGCGCGAACTCGCCACACCCGGACTGCTCGCCGTGCTGGCCCCCGTCGTGGTCGGCTTCGCCCTGGGGGTCGGCGCGCTCGGCTCGTACCTGGCCGGGGCGATCGGCGCAGGCACCCTGATGGCGGTCTTCCTGGCCAACTCCGGCGGCGCCTGGGACAACGCCAAGAAGCTGGTCGAGGACGGCCACCACGGCGGCAAGGGCAGCGAGGCGCACGCGGCGACGGTCATCGGCGATACGGTCGGCGATCCGTTCAAGGACACCGCCGGTCCCGCGATCAACCCGTTGCTGAAGGTCATGAACCTGGTGGCGCTGCTGATCGCTCCGGCGGTGGTGAAGTTCTCCTACGGGGACGACGCCAACCGGGGCCTGCGGATCGGCATCGCCGCACTGGCCGCGGTCGTCATCGTCGGTGCGGTGTACGTCTCCAAGCGGCGGGGGGTCGCCATGGACGGCGACGACGGCAACACCGAACCGGCGGCGAAACCGGTCGATCCCGCGGTGGTGTCCTGACCCGGACCGGGTCCACGGGTGGACCGTGCGCCAGGGCGCGCACGGTCCACCCGTGGCCGTGGCGGCCGGAGAATGCGGTGAACGCCACCCCCCGCTTGGTGCAAATGGCTATAAAAGTCTCATATGGGTTGCCCGGCTCGCGGCCCTTCCCCGTCGGACGTGTAAGTTCCGGGGCCGAGAGCCACTGAAGGGACCGAACCGGTGAACAAGAAGCTTGTGGCCGCACTGTCCGGCGGTGCGGTGCTTGTCCTGGCACTGACAGGCTGCGGCGGCGGTGAGGACAGCGGCAAGAAGCTCGACGGCTGGGCCAAGAAGGTCTGCGACCAGGTGCAGCCGCAGGTGAAGAAGATCCAGGACGCCAACTCCTCGATCGCCGCCCTGAAGTCGGAGGAGGACTCCAAGAAGGTTCAGCAGACCGACTCGGCGGCCTTCCAGGCCAACTCCGATGCCTACAAGGCGCTCGCCTCGGCCGTGGACAACGCCGGCCCGCCGCCCGGCAAGGACGGGGAGACCAAGCAGAAGAACGCCGTCAGTGCGCTCAATGGCCTCTCCGCGGCGTACACCGGGCTCAAGAAGCAGGTGGAGGGCCTGAACACCAAGGACCACGCCAAGTTCGGCCAGGGCCTCCAGAACATCCGCGGCGGCATCAGCAGCCTCGTCAGCAAGAGCGAAAACGCCCTGAACGAGCTGCAGTCCGGCGACATCGGCAAGGCGATGAAGAAGCAGCCCGGCTGCAACGCATCGGTGCAGCCGACGCCGTCCAAGAAGTAGCCGCCGCGGGCGCTCGGTGAGACGCCCGGTACCGGCCCCGCCAAGGGGGCGGTACCGGGCTTTCGCCTTTTGTCAGTGGCGCCCCCGACAATGGACCGCGTGAGTACGCTCCCCACCGCCGATCCCGCGCGCACCGCCCGGCTGCGCGACGCCCTGCTCGCCGCCGGCTTCACCGCCGACGGCCTTCTCGACCTGCTCGGCGCCCCCGCCTACGCCGCGCTCGCCCGCAGCGAGACCGTCCCCGCGCTGCGCGCCACCCGGGGGGACAGCCCGCTGGAGACCCTGGTCCGGCTCTTCCTGCTGCAGCGCCCGGTCGCCCAGCGGCGGGCCGCCGCCGCGCTCCCGGTGGCGGAGTGCCTGGCCGGCGGCTGGCTGGTCCGGGATGGCGAAGAGGTCCGGGCGAGCGTGGACGTCCGCCCGTACGGCGGGCCCGAGGGGCAGGACTGGTGGATCGTCTCCGACCTCGGCTGTGCGGTCGGCGGAGCCGGCGGCATCGCCGGGGGCCCGGCCGGGGTGGACCGCTCCGAGCTGGTCCTCGGCGTGGGCGGTGCCTCCACCACGCTCGCCGGGATCACCGTGCGCACGCCCGTCGCCGATGCGCTCGACCTCGGCACCGGCTCCGGCATCCAGGCCCTGCACGCTGCCCGGCACGCCACCCGGGTCACCGCCACTGATGTCAATCCGCGCGCCCTGCGCATCGCGCGGCTCACCCTTGCGCTGTCCGGTGCCGCCGAGGCCGAGCTGCGCCGGGGCTCGCTCTTCGAGCCGGTCGGTGACCGGACGTTCGATCTGATCGTGTCCAATCCGCCGTTCGTCATCTCCCCCGGCGCCCGGCTCACCTATCGCGACGGCGGCATGGGCGGCGACGACCTGTGCCGCGCGCTGGTCGGGCAGTCCGCCGCCCGGCTCAACGACGGCGGTTACTGCCAGCTCCTCGCCAACTGGCAGCATGTGGCGGGGGAAGATTGGCGCGAGCGGCTGGCGTCCTGGGTGCCGGGCGGCTGTGACGCATGGATCGTCCAGCGCGAGGTGCAGGACGTGGCGCAGTACGCCGAGTTGTGGCTGCGTGATGCGGGAGACCACCGCACCACCCCCGAGGAGTATGCGGCCCGCTATGACGCCTGGCTGGAGGAGTTCGAGGCCCGCAAGACCAAGGGCGTCGGATTCGGCTGGATCACCCTGCGCAAGGCGGGCTCGGACCGGCCGTCGGTGACGGTCGAGGAGTGGCCGCACCCGGTCGAGCAGCCGCTCGGCGGGTACATCCGGTCCCACTTCGAGCGGCAGGACTACCTGCGCACCCATGACGATGCGGCGCTGCTGGGCGCGCGCTTCCGGCTGGCCGAGGAGGTGGCGCAGGAGCAGGTCGGGCTGCCGGGCGCGGAGGATCCGGAGCATGTGGTGCTCCGGCAGGGCCGTGGCATGCGCCGGGCCACCAAGGTGGACACGGTCGGCGCGGGCTTCGCGGGGGTGTGTGACGGGACGCTCAGCGCCGGCCGGATCCTCGACGCCATCGCCCAGCTGGTCGGGGAGGATCCGGTGCTGCTGCGCGACCGTACGCCGGAGGCCATCCGGATGCTTGTCGAACAGGGCTTTCTGACGCCGGTGGCCGACTGACGGATACCGCCTCCGGCCGGGCGGGGCCGTACGGCGCGCGGGTGGCGCGGCCTTGAGGCGACGGTCTGACGATCACCGTCCGGGCCGCCGGCCGGACTCGCCGGCCGCTTCGTCAGTCAGAGCCGCGGGGGCCCGGTCGTCTGTGCTGCCGGGCGCGGGCCGGTTCCGCGGCCCTTGCGCCGGGAGGGCGCCGACGCCCTCCAGAGCCTCCCCTGCCGCCACACCGGTCACCGAAGCCTCAGGTACCTCGGGCATCAGACCCCGGGTGGACGTAGCCTTCATTAAGACCTTCGGAGAATGAGACCGGCTAGTGTACGGCTTGGTACGTACATTACCGTTCGAGTGGAGTTACGGGCTTCCTCCGTTTGACACGGGGGCGGGATGTACCGTCACACTCCGCAGCGTCACCGCAACTCCCGTACCGAGTGCCGACCGGAAGAAGAGCGAAGTTGTCCCCGACCAGCGAGACCGCACACGGCGGCCGCCGACTCGTCATCGTCGAGTCGCCTGCCAAGGCGAAGACGATCAAGGGCTACCTCGGCCCCGGATACGTCGTCGAGGCGAGCGTCGGGCACATCCGTGACCTGCCGAACGGTGCCGCCGAGGTCCCGGCCAAGTACAAGGGCGAGCCCTGGGCCCGCCTCGGGGTCAATGTCGATGCCGACTTCCAGCCCGTCTATGTGGTCAACGCGGACAAGAAGGACCAGGTCAAGAAGCTCAAGGGGTTGCTGGCCGAGTCCGACGAGCTCTTCCTCGCCACCGATGAGGACCGCGAGGGCGAGGCCATCGCCTGGCACCTCCAAGAGGTTCTCAAGCCCAAGGTCCCGGTCCGCCGGATGGTCTTCCACGAGATCACCAAGGACGCGATCCGGTCCGCCGTCGCCCATCCGCGAGAGCTGAACAAGAAGCTCGTCGATGCCCAGGAGACCCGGCGCATCCTCGACCGCCTCTATGGCTACGAGGTCTCCCCGGTCCTGTGGAAGAAGGTCATGCCGCGGCTGTCCGCCGGACGGGTGCAGTCGGTGGCGACCCGCCTGGTCGTGGAGCGCGAGCGGGAGCGCATCGCCTTCAGCCCCGCCGAGTACTGGGACCTCACCGGCACCTTTTCCCCCAAGCTCTCGGCTCCGCTCGAGCAGGGGGTACCCCCATCCGGCCGCGGCGACGCCTCCGACCCGGGCAGCCTCACCGCCCGGCTGAACGCGGTCGACGGCCGCCGCGTCGCCCAGGGCCGCGACTTCGGTTCGAACGGGCGGCTGAAGGACGCCTCCCAGGTCCTGCACCTGGACGAGGCCCAGGCCCATGCGCTGGCCGCCGCGCTCGCCGAGTCGTCCTTCGCGGTGCGCTCGGTCGAGTCCAAGCCGTACCGCCGCTCGCCGTACGCCCCGTTCCGCACCACCACGCTGCAGCAGGAGGCCTCGCGCAAGCTGGGCTTCGGCGCCAAGGCGACCATGCAGGTCGCCCAGAAGCTGTATGAGAACGGCTTCATCACCTATATGCGTACGGACTCCACCACGCTGTCCGACACCGCGGTCGGCGCCGCCCGTGCCCAGGTCACCCAGCTGTACGGCGCCGGCTACCTGCCGGACAAGCCGCGCACCTACGCGGGCAAGGTCAAGAACGCCCAGGAGGCGCACGAGGCGATCCGTCCTTCGGGTGATCGTTTCCGCACCCCCGCCGAGACCGGGCTCACCGGCGACCAGTTCCGGCTCTACGAGCTGATCTGGAAGCGGACCGTCGCCTCCCAGATGAAGGACGCGGTCGGCAACTCCGTCACCGTGAAGATCGCGGGCCGCTCCGGCGACGGGCGGGACGCCGAGTTCAGCGCCTCCGGCAAGACGATCACCTTCCACGGCTTTATGAAGGCCTATGTGGAGGGCGCCGACGACCCCAATGCCGAGCTCGACGACCGCGAGCGCAGACTCCCGCAGGTCGCCGAGGGCGACGCACTGACCGCCGAGGAGATCACGGCCGACGGCCACGCCACCAAGCCCCCGGCCCGCTACACCGAGGCCTCGCTGGTCAAGGAGCTCGAAGAGCGCGAGATCGGCCGCCCGTCGACCTATGCCTCGATCATCGGCACCATCCTCGACCGCGGCTATGTCTTCAAGAAGGGCACCGCGCTCGTCCCGTCCTTCCTCTCCTTCGCGGTCGTGAACCTGCTGGAGAAGCACTTCGGCCGGCTCGTCGACTACGACTTCACCGCTTCCATGGAAGAGGACCTCGACCGCATCGCCCGCGGCGAGGCCCAGGCCGTGCCGTGGCTGCGCCGCTTCTACTTCGGCGAGGGTTCCGCGGAGACCTCCGGCCGTGCCGCCGAGGCGGGCAACGGCGACGGCGACCACCTCGGCGGCCTCAAGGAGCTGGTCACCGACCTGGGTGCGATCGACGCCCGCGAGGTGTCCTCGTTCCCGGTCGGCGAGGGCATCGTGCTGCGCGTCGGCCGCTATGGGCCATATGTCGAGAGAGGGGAGAAGGACACCGAGGGCCACCAGCGGGCGGACGTCCCCGGCGACCTGGCCCCCGATGAGCTGACCATCGCCTACGCCGAGGAGCTGTTCGCCAAGCCGAGCGGCGAGTTCGAGCTGGGCGCCGATCCGGAGTCCGGCCACCAGATCGTCGCCAAGGACGGCCGCTACGGCCCGTATGTCACCGAGATCCTGCCCGAGGGCACTCCAAAGACCGGCAAGAACGCCGTGAAGGCGCGCACCGCCTCGCTCTTCAAGTCGATGTCCCTGGACACCGTCACCCTCCAGGACGCGCTCAGGCTGATGTCGCTGCCGCGCGTCGTCGGCACCGACGCCGAAGGCGTGGAGATCACCGCGCAGAACGGCCGCTACGGCCCGTACCTCAAGAAGGGCACCGACTCGCGGTCGCTGGAGAGCGAGGACCAGCTCTTCGACATCACCTTGGCGGAGGCCCTCGCCATCTACGCGCAGCCCAAGCAGCGCGGGCGGGCCGCCGCCAAGCCGCCGCTCAAGGAACTGGGCACCGACCCGGTCAGCGAGCGCCCGGTGGTGGTCAAGGACGGCCGCTTCGGCCCGTATGTCACGGACGGCGAGACCAACGCGACGCTGCGCCGCGACGACGACGTCGAGACGATCACGCCCGAGCGCGGCTATGAGCTGCTCGCCGAGAAGCGCGCCAAGGGCCCGGCCAAGAAGACCGCCAAGAAGGCACCGGCGAAGAAGGCCGCCGCGAAGAAGACCGTGGCGAAGAAGACCGTGGCGAAGAAGACGACCACCGTCAAGAAGGCGGCGGCCAAGAAGACCACCGTGAAGAAGACCGCCGCCAAGAAGACGGCGGCCGCGAAGGCCGAGTGACGCCGGGTGGCGAAGCCGGAGGCGACGAGCGAGGGCGGTGCACCGGGCTTCCGGTGCACCGCCCCCGGCGCCCACCCAGCCGTTCGCACTGGCGGTCGGTAAGCGGTCGCTCCGGATAGGCTGGCAGGATGACGCGAGCCGAGCAGCCAACCGAGGTGACCTCCGAATCCGAGGCACTGGCCGCGGACTCCCGCGAGCGTGCCATACGCGCCCTGCTGCGCATCCCTTCGCTCAGGCGACTGTGGAGCGCCCAGCTCACGGGCGGGGTCGGGGACGCCCTCGGCGTACTCGTACTCCTGCTGCTGGCGCTGCAGGCGGCGGGCGCGGCGGGCTCCTTCGGCGGCGGCTACCGGGGTGCCGCCCTGGCCGTCGCCGCCGTGATCGGCGCGCGACTGCTGGCCACGCTGCTCTTCGGCGCGGTCCTGCTCGGTCCGCTCTCCTCGCTGATGGCACCCGGCGGCCCCCTCGACCGCCGCTGGACCATGGTCGGCGCGGACGCCATACGGGCGCTGCTGCTGGCCGTCGCACCGGTGTGGATCGACTTCACCCGGGCCAAGGCACTCGCCGTGTTGCTGGTCACGGCCTTCCTGCTGGGTGTCGCCGAGCGGGTGTGGACCGTGGCCAAGGACGGCGCGGCCCCCGCGCTGCTGCCCGCCCCACCGCTCGAGGGCGCCGCCGTGCGGCCCCTGCCGGACCACCTGGACGCATTGCGCCGGCTGTCGCTCCGCACCTCCTTCGTGGCGCTGCCCACGGCTGCGGCGGCGCTCCTGGTCGTCACGCTGTTCGGCAATCTGCTCGGCTCCGGCATCCACTGGTTCCACCTGCACCAGGCGGCCCTCGGCACCTATCTGGCGGCCGCGCTGTTCACCGCGTCCGCCGTGATCGTCCACTTCCTCGTCCTGCCCGGCACACAGCCAGGGCCCGTGCGCTCCCCGCTGGAGGGAATGCGCCGCCCGAAGACCGCCCAGGGGCCGGACCGGGGCCGCACGGGCGCGATCCCGGTGCTCGTACCGGCCTGTGCGGCGGTGGCCGGAGCGATCGCGGCGGCAGTCGGTGTCGCCGTGCTCCAGGCCGTGGACCTCGGTGGCGGCCCGGTGGGCTTCGCGCTGCTGGTGCTCGCGCTCGGCGGCGGGCCGGTCATCGGCGTCCGCACCGCCACCAGGGTGCTGCCCGGCTTCTCCCGGCGCCGCCTGCTGGCGCTGGCGCTGGCGGTGACCGGCCTGGCGCTGCTGGCCGCGGGACTGGTGCCCGACACCACCACGGTGCTGCTGCTGGCACTGCTCGCGGGGGTGGGCGCCGGGGTGGTGGCGAACACCGGTCACGCACTGCTCGACCAGGAGGCGGAGGAGGGCCGCCGGGCCCGTACCACCGAGCACCTGCACGCCGTGGTCCGCGTCACCGTGGCGCTGGCTGCGGTCCTCGCACCGGTGCTGGCGGCCGTCATCGGCCCGCACCGCCTGACCAGCGGCAGCTTCGTCTTCGCGCATGGCGGTGCGGCGTTCACCCTGATGCTGGTCGGGGCGCTGCTGCTGCCCGTCGCCGCGCTGGTCCTCGGCAAGACCGACGACCGGCACGGGGTGCCCTTCCACCGCGACCTGCTGGATGCGGTGCGCGGCGGCGACCCGCGGCAGGCGCCCACGAGCAACGGTTTCTTCATCGCCTTCGAGGGCGGTGACGGCGCCGGGAAGTCCACCCAGGTCCAGGCGGTCGCCGAGTGGATCCGCGGCAAGGGGCACGAGGTCGTGGTCACCCGCGAGCCCGGCGCGACGCCCATCGGCAAGCGACTGCGCGCCATCCTGCTGGACGTCTCGTCGGCCGGCCTCTCGGACCGGGCGGAGGCCCTGCTGTACGCGGCGGACCGCGCCGAGCACGTCGACTCCGTGGTGCGGCCCGCCCTGGAGCGCGGCGCCATCGTCATCACCGACCGCTATATCGACTCCTCCGTGGCCTACCAGGGCGCCGGGCGCGACCTCTCACCGACCGAGATCGCGCGCATCAACCGCTGGGCGACGGGCGGGCTCGTTCCGCATCTGACGGTGCTGCTGGACGTCTCGCCCGAGACCGCGCGGGAACGCTTCACGGAGGCCCCCGACCGGCTGGAGTCCGAGCCGGCGGAGTTCCACCAGCGGGTGCGCGCCGGCTTCCTGACCCTGGCGGCCGCCGACCCGGCGCGCTACCTGGTGGTGGACGCCGGGCAGGAGCCGGAGGCCGTCACCACGGTGGTACGGCACCGGCTGGACGAGCTGCTGCCGCTCTCCGCGGCCGAGATCGAGGCCCGCGAGGAGGCCCGCAAGGCCGCCGAGGAAGCGGCCCGCCGCAAGGCCGAGGAGGAAGCGGCGCGCAAGGCGGAGGAGGAGCGGCTGGAGCGCGAGCGCCAGGAGCAGCTCGCCAAGCTGCGCGCCGAGGAAGCGGAGCGCAAGCGCCGCGAGCTCGAGGAGGCCCAGCGGCTCGAGGCCGAGCGCCAGGCGGAGGAGGCCCGGCAGCGCGCCGAGGAGGCCCGTCGCCAGGCGGCGGAGGAGCGCAGGCGGCGCGCGGCGGAGGAGCGCGCCCGGGCCGCCGAGCAGGAACGACTGCGCAAGCAGGCCGCCGAGGAGGCGCGGTTGCGCGCGGAGGCGGAGGAACGGCGGCTGGAGAAGCAGCGCAAGGCGGAGGAGGCCCTGCTGCGTGCGGAGGAGGCGCGGGTCGCCGCCGAAGCCGTCGCGGCCACCGCCGGTTCCATCTCCCAGCCCGGCATGTCACGGTCCAGGCCCTCCGATGCGTCCATTGCCGACGCACCCGACGCACCCGACGCACCCGACGCACCCGACGCACCCGACGCACCCGACGCGTCTCGCGCATTTGGCGCATCTGATGGCGCAGCCATTGACCCGGAGAAGACAGAGGTGCTCCAGGTTCCGCCGGTGCACCGGCCCGACCCGCGTGACGAGACGGTGGTGACCGGTGACCTGGACGAGACGCTGACGGTCCAGGCGCCCATGGTGCACAAGCCGGACCCACGCCGGATGGACGGACCGTGGGCGGCCGCCGCGCGGGCCGAGGAGGAGACGACGGTGCTGCCGCCGGTGCCGGTGGCCCAACCGGCGAGCCGGCGGGTCACCTGGGGCATCGAGCCGAAGACGCCGGAGCGCCCGGAGAGTTCGGAGAGCTCCGGGCCCTCGGGGCGGTCCGGGGCTTCGGAGGCCGCGGAAACCGCCGTGCTTCCGCAGGCCGGGAAGCCGGGACAGTCCGAGGATCCGGTCGACCGGGTGCCGGACTGGCTCTTCCGGCCGGAGGAGCCGGAGGAGTCGGAGGAGCGGAGGGCCGCTTCGGCGGATCCGGACAGCGAGCGCACCCGAGAGCTGCCGCCCGTCGACACCGGGCCGGCGAACCGGCCCGACGCCGCGGCGCGCAAGCCGTGGCGCCGCCCGGAGTGGGCGGAGGGCACCCCGCGGGACGACGACGCCGAAGCCCCCACGCTCGCGGACGACCTCCTCGGCCGCCGGGACGGCGGTCCGGGCGGTGCCCGGCGCGACGGCAAGTGAGGCGGAGCCCGTTGTCAGTGGCGTGTCCCACAATGGGGTAGCCGCGGGTGGACCGCAGGACGAACGGTGGGGAGGACAGCCATGGCGGTGTGGGACGACCTGGTCGGCCAGGACCGGGTGACGGAGCAGCTCACCGCTGCCGCGCGGGATGCGGATGCGCTGGTCACCGCGGGGGAGTCCGCCGCGCGGGGGCAGTCCGCTGCCGCTGCCTCGACTGGCTCCCGGATGACGCACGCCTGGCTGTTCACCGGACCCCCGGGCTCCGGCCGGGCCACTGCGGCCCGCGCCTTCGCCGCCGCCCTGCAGTGCGTCAGCCCCGACCGGGCGCTCGGCGGTGCCCCCGGCTGCGGCTTCTGCGACGGCTGCCACACCGCGCTGGTCGGCACGCACGCGGATGTCGAGGTGGTCCGCACCGACCTGCTCTCCATCGGCGTCAAGGAGACCCGCGACCTTGTCCGCCGCGCCCAGCTGTCGCCCGCCGGAGGCCGCTGGCAGGTGATCGTCCTGGAGGATGCCCACCGGCTGACCGAAGGTGCGGGCAATGTGCTGCTCAAGGCGGTGGAGGAGCCCGCTCCGCGCACCGTCTGGCTGCTGTGTGCGCCCTCCCTCGAGGATGTGCTGCCGACGATCCGGTCCCGCTGCCGTTCCCTCATCCTGCGGACGCCCTCCGTCGGCGCCGTGGCGGACGTCCTGGCTCGCCGGGACGGCATCGACCCCGAGCTCGCGGCCTGCTCGGCCCGCGCCACCCAGGGCCACATCGGCCGGGCCCGCCGCCTCGCCACCGACGAGCGAGCCCGCGCCCGTCGCGCCGCCGTGCTCGGACTGCCGCTCCGCGTGGATGACCTGGGCGGCTGCCTCAAAGCGGCCCAGGAGCTGATCGATGCCGCGGCCGAGGATGCCAAGCAGGTCGCCGAGGAGGTCGACACCAAGGAGACCGAGGAGCTGCGCGCGGCGCTCGGCGCGGCGGCGGGCACCGGCGGCCGGCTGCCGCGCGGCACGGCGGGCGCGATGAAGGAGCTCCAGGACAAGCAGAAGCGCCGCGCCACCCGCACCCAACGCGACAGCCTCGATCTCGCCCTGACCGATCTCACCGGTTTCTACCGCGACGTCCTGGCGATACAGCTCGGCTCGCGGGTCGAGCTCGCCAACGCCGACGCGCATGACTCGCTGAAGCGGGTGGCCGGCGCCTCCCGGCCGGAGGCCACGCTGCGCCGGATCGAGGCGATCACCGCCTGCCGCCGGGCGCTCGACCGCAATGTGGCCCCGCTGCTGGCGGTCGAGGCGATGACGGTGGCGCTGCGCGCGGGATGAGACCACAGGGCAGGGGCGGTACGCCGCAGCCCGGGTGATTCTCACTCGTACGAGGCGACCCGAGCCCAAAGGCCGAGGGAGTCGGGTGTCCGGCCGGATACGCTCCGTATGCCCGCGTAGTCCTGCGTGGGGCGCCGTATGCCTGTGTATCCGTCATATGCCGCCGCGCGTTCCCGCAATGCCCCCGCATGTTCCTGTCATTTCCCATGCCCAGCTGTCCGCCACTCGACAGAGGGACCAGCCGATGGACACCAGCCGCCTGCTCCGTACCTCCGGCACCGTGGTCGCCACCGCGGCCCTGCTGATCTCCGCCGGTGTCGCCGGCAGTGCCCTGCCGGGCGCCTCGGCATCGGCCAGACCACGGGCCCGCGCGGACTCCGGCTCATACGCCGCCGAGTACCAGGCCGGATACGGGCAGGGTTCCGCGCGCTCCCTGCGCTCGTACTATTCGCAGAAGCTCGGCTGGCACGTCTGCGCCAAGGCCTCCGGCTTCGAGTGCGCCACCATCCGGGCGCCGCTGGACTACGCCGCACCGCGCAGCGGCGACATCAGGCTCGCGGTCTCCCGCAGGAAGGCCACCGGCCCGCGCAGCAAGCGCCTGGGCTCGCTGCTGGTCAACCCCGGCGGCCCCGGCGGCTCCGCGATCGGCTATCTCCAGCAGTACGCGGCCAAGAGCTACCCGGCACGGGTTCGCGCGCGCTATGACATGGTGGCGATGGATCCGCGCGGCGTGGCCGGCAGCGAGCCCGTCCGCTGTCTCTCCGACACCGAGATGGACGACTACGCGCAGGTCGAGCAGACCCCGCACAACCAGGCCGAGGTCCGCCAACTGGTCGTCGCCTTCAAGAAATTCGCCACCGGCTGCGCCGCCCACTCGGGCCGCCTGCTGCACCATGTCTCCACCGTCGAGGCCGCCCGCGACATGGATGTGCTCCGTGCCCTCCTGGGCGACGACAAGTTGCACTACGTCGGCGCCTCGTACGGCACCTTCCTGGGCGCCACCTATGCCGAACTCTTCCCGGCCCGCGTCGGCCGGCTCGTCCTCGACGGCGCACTGGATCCCTCCCTGGGCGCCGTACGGGCCAACCGCGACCAGGCGGCGGGTTTCCAGACCGCCTTCAACTCCTTCGCCCGGGACTGCGCCCGGCAGACCGACTGCCCACTGGGCTCCTCCGGCCCCGCGGCCATGGGCAACCGCCTCAAGTCCTTCCTCGCCGGGCTCGACGACCACCCCCTGCCCACCGGCGCATCCCGCCCGCTCACCGAGAGCCTCGCCACCACCGGTGTGATCGCCGCCATGTACGACCAGGGTTCCTGGCCCATCCTCCGCAAGGCCCTGGCACTGGCGCGGGGCGGTGACGGCTCCATCCTGCTCGCCCTCTCGGACGCCTACTACGAGCGGGACGCCCATGGCTCCTACACCAACCTCATGGCCGCCAACGCCGCCGTCAACTGCCTGGATCTCCCCGCTGCCTTCCGTGGCCCGTCCGACGTCCGGCGCGCCATTCCCGGCTTCGAGAAGGTGTCCCCCGTCCTCGGCGAGAACCTGGCCTGGGCCGGCTTGAGCTGCGCCTACTGGCCCGCCCACGCCACCGGCCGCGCCCACCGCATCAAGGCCCGCGGTGCCGCCCCCATCCTCGTCATCGGCACCACCCGCGACCCCGCCACCCCCTATCCCTGGGCGCGCGCCCTCGCCTCCCAGCTCTCCTCCGGCCGCCTGCTGACCTACGACGGCGACGGCCACACCGCCTACACCCGGGGCAGCACCTGCGTGGACACCGCCGTCAACACCTACCTCCTCGGCCCGACCCCGCCACCGGCCGCCCAGCGCTGCTCCTGACCAGCGGCTTCGGCCTCTGCGAAACCGTGTACGGAGCACCCTCGGGGACTGTGTAGACTTAGCGGCGCTGCCGATGCCACCCTTGGCCGGCAGCCTGCCGCCTTAGCTCAGTTGGCCAGAGCAACGCACTCGTAATGCGTAGGTCTCGGGTTCGAATCCCGAAGGCGGCTCAGTCAAACCCCAGGCCACATAGCCCGTGACCTGGGGTTTTCTGTTGCTCGGGGCATGCGACATCATGCGGCCTGGGTGCCGCGACTTTGCTTGCGTGAGCGATGCGTGAGCGGACCGGCCTAGTAGGGGCCGGCCGCAGCACGCCGACGGCAGGCAAACAGCGAGACCCGCTGAGCAGCGATGCATCACGCTTTCGATCCGTCTGCCGCACCGCTGAGAGTCTTCGGTCGCACGCTTCACGCTCGAGGTGGATGCCTGTGGTGAGGATTCCTGGGGTGACGAGTGCCGCCGAGCGTTAAGGGGGCACGATCGGGCGCTCGAAGATCCAATCTGCAGTGCTCTGATGGCAGCTCACGCAAGGCCGCAGCAGCCTAGAGTGGCGAAGCTGGGCAGATGAAACGTCGAGGGGTGGAGGCGCATTGGCGCGTTGCGATTGCGGGCAGCAGGTTGGTGAGAATGACACTTTTTGCCGGGCCTGTGGTGTACGCACATCTATGGTCGGCTCACTGTGCGGAACGCTTGCTCGGCGGGCCGAGCTGACCTTCGAAGCTCTGGCTGCCGAACACCGTAGGGGCTGGCCATCGAGCGAAGTGACGCACACCGAAGAAAACCTCCGGGCCATCGATCGGGCCCATGGAGACCGGGTGGCGATCCGTCCGTTCACGAGCGACGAGGAGCGCTCGAATGGGGCGGACTGGGAGTGGTGGTTTCATTCTGGGGCCGTGGGGTTCGGCATGCGAGTCCAAGCGAAGCGTGCCAATCGGAATGGCGGATACGACCTGCGGTATCGACCCGACGGCGACAGGTATCAGAATGATCTTCTGATCGAAGACGCCATGAAGGCGGGCTGTATCCCCGCCTACGTCTTCTACAACCACCTCAACTGGCCACAGATTCGACCAGGCAAGCCGTGGTTGGGCTGCGACCACGGCCCCTTCGCCGAGGGGCAGCTGGGATGCACCATAGCGTCGGCCCTGGTTGTCAAGCAGACCCTTCGCGGAGCGCGCGTGAGCTCGCGATATGTGAAGCATCGCAGTCGTCCTTGGAATCGCATCCTTTGTGATGGGAGTGAATCCAGTGCGCCAAGCCTGGATATTGCTTACGGGAGGGTGCTGAGTCTGCACCAGACAGCTCTTGCGGAGCTTGAGGGGAAGGCGGAACTTTCGGAAGCTCCTTCCGCAGTGGCTAGGCTTCCGATCCGGTCTGCCATCTCAAAGGAGTCGAGCCGGGTTGATCGTCATCAGCACGACGGCGAGGATGACCGTAGGCGGGCCGATCATGAGACGACTCGTGGTGCAGCGCCGCTTAGTTCAACTGAACGTGGCCTTCGCGGACAACTACGGGAAATGGCGGACCGCCCGGTGGGCCGGCTTCCGCGGCGCGTGCGAGCCATGATCCGTGGTGCTGAGGGGGAACCGGCCGATGAGCGAGTTGCAGGTGCGGTGCTAGTGAACCTTGGCTCCGCTGAGACCTGATGAGGTCTGTCCGGGGCCGTGGCCCGCGGGCCATGCCGGAGACAGCTCTCGCTACAGAGAACCTTCTTTCTTGGGCTTCTTCACCTTGCCCCTCTTCTTTCGCTTGGCCTGGTCCTTCGTCTTGGCCTTCTTGGCGGCCTTCGCGGCCTTGCGGGCCGCCTTCTCTGCCTCGGTCTTGCGCTGAAGCGGGACCAACTTGGCGGTGGCCTCGGCGGCGTTCTTGCCGACTTGGGGCAGGACACTTTGGTAAATGTCCCGCGTGATCCGGGTGTCACTGTGACCGAGGGTGTCCGACACGATCTTGATGTCGATGTCGGCGGCCAGCATGAGGGTGGCCGCGCCGTGGCGCAGGTCGTGCAGTCGGACCGGCGGCAGACCGGAAGCGGCGACGAGCCGCTCGAAGAGGTCGGTCACCTTGCCGGGGTGGAGCCAGGAGCCGTCCTCCTGGGTGAACACGTGGCCGGTCTCGACCCAAGCCGAGCCCCACTCCGCGCGGTCCGCATCCTGCCGTTCACGGTGCTGCTTCAGGACATTGACGGTGTCGTCGTCGAGCGCGACCACGCGGTAGCCGCTATCGGTCTTGGGATCGGATGCCTCGACCTCCCAGCCGTCCTGCACGAGCTGCGAGGAGACGGTGAGGGAGTGGGTGTCGAGGTTCGTCTCCGACCACGGCTGCCCGCACGCCTCACCGCGGCGCAGGCCCCGGAAGGCGATCAGGTGCCACATTGCGTACAGCCGGTCCTCGGCGACGAAGTCGAGGAAGGCGCCGGTCTGTTGGGGCGTCCAGACCATCACGGGCGACGGCTTCTCGCCCGTCTGCTCCCATTTGGCGACCCGTTCGTCCGTCCACACGAGGGCCTTCGGCTTGCGTACGGGGTCGATCTCGACGTGGGCCGCCGGGTTGAACGTGATGATCTGTTGCCCGATCGCGTCGTTCAGGGCCGCGCGAAGGGTGGCCTTGACGTGCAGGCGCGTGGCGGGGCCGGTGATGCGACGGAAGGGTGGCATCTCGTCGATCGCCGCCTTCATCGCCTTGCGACGAGCACGGTTCTCCGCTCCCTTCCACGGCACGGTCGCCAACTCATCGATCGCGGCTCGCCGTTGAGCGTTCTGCTCCAGGATCTGGGCGTTGCTGTCGCGGATCTCCGTGAACATCTCGCTGAGGTGGCTGACGCGCAGCCGGTCGAGGCGCCGGTTCCCGATGCGCGGCTTCAAGTGCACGCGGATGTCAGTCTCGTAGCGGCTCAGGCCGGACTTGCGTATGCGCTTGCCCTCCAACCAGCGGTCGAGCCACTCGCTCACGGTCAGGCTGCCGATGAGGTCCTGGCCGGCGTTGAGACGCCGCCGGGTCTCCTCGACGTCGGGCAGGGGAGTCTTCTCGCTGCTGACTTCCGTCAGCATGGCGGCGATCAGTTCCGTGCCCTCGGGATCGTCCGACTCGGCCAGGCCAAGGAGGGCGCGTACGTGGTCGAGATCGGACTGGGCGGCCTTGAGGTTGGCGTACCCGCCACGGGCGAAGGACCGTCTGCTGCCGTCCTCACGGGGCGGCAGCTCCTGGCGTATGGAGTACGTGCAGTGGTTCCTGCTGTTGCGCTTGGGGCAGGAGGTGCCGAGTTCCTTGCCGGTCTTCGGGTCGCGGCAGGAACAGCGGCGATAGGTGGAGCCCTTCAAACGTCATTCTCCTCTATGGGGTCGGGATGGTTGGCGTCCGCGGCAGGGTGCGGTGGGCGAGGGCGTAAGCGGTCAGTGCTGGTCACGTGTCGTTCTCCTCTTGGGCGCCGGTGGGCTGGTCGATTTCGGCGGCGAGGTCGGGCCAGAGAGAGGGCAGCGTGCCGCCCTCTTCGCGGATGAACGCGCGGATAGTGCGCAGCCGGTGCTTGGCTTCCTCGGCCCGTTGGGTGTGATGCGCCTGTGCGCGAAGGGCCTCGGCCTTCGAGACGGTGCCGGAAGGGCGGTCCACTTCGAGCCGGGCGAGCACTTCGCCTTGCTGGGCTTTCCCGAGCTCCTCCTCGGCGGCGTGGTGGGCACGAAAGTAACGCAGCATGTCGTCGTCGGCGCCGAGTTCGTGGGACTCCCCGGTGAACCAGCTCAGGGCGCGCCAGGTTGAGGTGGGGTGCTGAAGCGGGAGTTTCTGCACCTCCTCGACGTGTCCGACGGGGTAGATGAGGCAGATCGGGGCCGTGTTGAGCGCCTGGGCCAGGACCATGACGTCGACCAGGGGCAGGTTGGCGCGGCGGCCGGATTCCATGTTGGCGATCACGTTGCGCGGGATCGGGTGGCCGAGCTCTGCGCAGGCGTCCGCGAGGTCCTGGGCGCTCATCCGCAACTCCTTCCTCCTGCGTCGGACCTCGGCGGCCACGGTGGCCATGACCTGGTCCACCCACTCCGGGGCGTCGTCGTCATCGTCGTATCCATCATCGGAATCATGTTGTGTCATGGAGACACGTTAGCTCGCCTAGCGTTGATGTCATGCCTGGAGCCGGGCGTGGTCGTCACGTTCGCCGAGGGCTCAGTCATGGGTGGAGTGCTGTATGCGCGAAAACGACGCTGCTGGCGGGTCGCGAGGGATGGGCCGTGAGGAGTTGCTCGCCCTGCCGGCGGCCGTTGACCTGGAGACCGGAAACCGGGCCTTGGGGCTGGGGCGGAGTAAGGGGTATGAGCTGGCCAAGCGGGGCCAGTACCCGTGCAAGGTGCTGCGGCTCGGCAACGCCTACCGGGTGGTGACCGCGGATCTGCTGGACCTGTTGGGCCTGGCCGCGTGAGAGGGCATGTGCGTAGCAGACGCTTCTGCGCTGAGCTGACACAGAAGCGCTGGACTGTGGACAGGCGTGGACGTACTGTCCGTGGTCCCTCGCGGTGCCCGAACGCCCGCGAGAAAGGGGAGAGCCCCCGGCGGTGCAACGCCGGAGGCCCGATGACTCCCCACCAGTCCGATGCGAACCGACCCGGCGGCACGGGCGTGCAAGCCCATCACCGCCAGAGGAGCTGCCCCGTGCAACCCGAGAACCCCGAGTCCTATTCCGACCCCGCCCAGGCGATCTGGCCCACGGCGGCCATCCCCGGCCAGCCCGGCGCTCACCTGCGCGCCGCGCAGGCTGGCGATGCCGATCCGGGCCGTGGCGGCGATGCGCCTGGCCGCAGCGCCGAAGAGGCGGAGACGCTGAGCGGGTTGGAGGAGATACCCGATGCGGAGCCGACGTACGGCTCCGAGTTGCTGGGCGAACTGCGTGCGCAGATCGCCCAGTTCGTTATTCCACCCTCGCGGGAGGCTCTGGATGCGATCACGTTGTGGGTGGCGGCGACGCATCTGCAGCCCGCATGGCAGCACGCCCCGCGCCTGGCGGTGGTAGGGCCGGCGAAGCGGTGCGGCAAGTCGCGGCTGCTGGACGTGCTGACCGAGACGGTCCACGATCCGATGCTGACCATCAACACCACACCGGCGGCCATCTTCCGGTCGATCAAGGAGGAAGATCCGCCCACGCTGCTGGTGGACGAGGCCGACACCATCTTCGGCACCCCGAAGATGGCGGAGAAGAACGAAGAGATGCGCGGCCTGCTCAACGCCGGTCACCAGCGCAACCGATACGTGACCCGGGTGGTGGGTAACGACCACACCCCTCATCGGTTCGCCACCTTCGCCATGGCGGCCATCGCGGGTATCGGTGACCTGCCCGACACGGTCATGGACCGGGCGGTGGTGATCCGCATGAGGCGCCGGGCCGAGGGCGAGAAGGTCAAGCCCTTCCGCTCCCGCCGCGACATCCCGGCCCTGCATGATCTTCGCGACCGTATCGCCGCGTGGGCCAGGCCGCTGGTGGACGAGGCTGCGAACTTGGAGCCGGACATGCCGGTTGAGGACCGCGCGGCGGATACCTGGGAGCCCCTGGTCATCGTGGCCGATCTGGCCGGTGGGCACTGGCCGCGTCTGGTGCGGGTCGCGTGCGCGCGGATGGTCGCAGCCGAAGCGGCGGCCGAGGAGGATCACCCGAGCGGGGCGCGGATCCTCGCCGACATCCGCCGGGTCTTCGTCGCCCAGCGCGAGGTGGACAGCCTGTCCACCGAGGAACTCCTCCACCACCTGCGCCAGGACCCCGAGAGCCCGTGGGCCGAGTGGGGACGCAGCGGGCTGACCGCCCGTGAGCTGGGCAGGATGCTGCGCGATTTCGGGATCACGTCCGGCAATGTGCGCATGGCCGACCGGACCCAGCGCAAGGGGTACATGCGCAACAAGTTCCTCGACGCCTGGCGCCGGTACTGCCCCACCGTCCACCCCGTCGACGCCGGACCCGCCCACAGCGAGGGCTGAGCCCGCCCCTGGTTGCCGTACTTGCCGTCCCTGCCGTGATCTCGCAGGTCAAACGGCATGCAGCCAAGACGGCAACCGGGGCCAAGACGGCAACGCGATCACGACCGGCGCTCTTGCCCGCCCAAGACGCTGTCCGGATCCGTCTTGCGACGTCCTAGGCGTCTTTGCCGTATCAGCGCAGGTCACAGCCCTGTCCGTCGAGACGGAAGACGTATCGGCACCGCCCTGGCCGGACAGGGCCACCCCGAGCTGGGGCCCAGTACGACGAACCGCCTGAGCCCCCTCGCGACGGGACCAAGACGCCGACAGCACCCGCCAGGACGGAAGGCCGAGGCCGCTGCCGTACCCGCCCTGACCTGCGCTTGCAACGGCCAAGACGGCAAAGACGCACCACACCGCTAACGCAGGAGTACCCCGCTTGACCACCCTCCCCATCCTTCATCCACCGCACCATCAGAGGCCGGGCGACCAGTCCGGCGAAGTGCAGCCGGCGATGGCCAAGCACGCTGCCGAGCGGTACGCGCTCATCGCGGCCGACATCGTCATCGTCGCCCTGACCGCCGGTGCGTTCTGGCTCTCCTACGCGCACTTGGCCGACGTCGCCGGCCAGCACGGGCTGGGAACTTCACCGGTCCGCCGCTGGGCGTGGCCGGCGCCCCTGGACGCGTTCATCGTCGCGGGTGAACTGCTCATGCTCCGCGCGGGTCTGCGCCGGGTCACCGACGGCTGGGCCATTGCCCTGACGGCTGCCGGAGCGGTCGGCTCCATCGCGCTGAACGTCGCCGGGGTCAGCGGCACGGGCAACGCCAGCACCGTCCCGTTCCTCGACTACGTGGTCGCCGCGGTTCCCCCGACCGCCGCGATGCTGGCCTTCGGCGTGCTGATGCGGCAGATCCACCAGCTCGTCGACCGTCCTGCCGACCACCCGGAACCAGGCTCCACGCAGGTGCCGGAACCACCGGTCACCACATCCGTCCAGCCCGCCGAGCCACCGGCCGAACCCGTCCAGCCCGCGGAGCCACAGGCCGCCGTATCCGACCGGTTGCCGGAACCACCGTCCGAGATTGCGGAGAGCAAGCCGCGTGGCGGCCGTCCGCCCGGAGCCCCGATCGAGGAACTCGTGGAGATCGGCCGGACCGCTCTCGCCGAGCACAGAGCGCTCACCCGATCCCTTCTCAAAAAGGCCGTCAAGGACAGAGACCTGACGATTGCCAGTAGCCGGGTGACCGAGGTGATGAAAATCTTTGAGCCCGAGGTCGAAGCCGCCGCCAAGACCGGTCCGGGCAGCGGCTGACCGGAACCCCTACAGGGTGGCCGGAACCCTTTCCGGCCACCCAGGCCAACCGGTCACCGCCTCGCCGACGCCCGCCCATCCACACCTGTGGATGGGCGGCGACCGCCAGCACTTCGCCAGCCCCTCCCTGCCGATCTGCTCTGCCTTCCCGCCCCGCCCCTCCCGGAGAACCGCCCGTGACGCACGACCCGCACCATCCCGACGATGCCCACGACGAGCCGATGCCGCTGGCGAAGTCGCCTACGCTGATGGGGCGTTTGCGGCGCGCGTTCGGACGGGCAGCCCCTGGCGGAGCCAGTAGTACCCCGAGTCCGACTCAAGGCCGGTCTTCGGGGGTCTCCGCCCCAGGGGTGGCGGAGACGGTCCGGCGCCAGGGGGCGCCAGACCATGGGGTCGGGGCCGAGGGCAGCCCCGACCCGGACACCCTCCACGCCATCCAGCGCGAGATCCTCCGCCCCGCACGCTCCGTCGAGACCACCGCCGGCGAGCCCAGCGTGAAGAGCGTCCAGCCCACGATCCGCCGCTTCACCGGCACCAAGCGCGACAAGCGCGTCGGCCCCCTGTTGCTCCTCGCCGACGAACTGACCCTGCTCCAGGAGATGGCCGCCGAGCACGGCTACAAGGGCAAGTCCGGCTTCGCCGCCGACATCGTCCTCGCCTTCCTCACCGGCCGGTTCACCGCCAACCTCCCCCTGTCCGAGGACCGCCGCCGCACCCACGTCTTCCGCGCCCAGGTCCTGCGCCAGCTCAACCGCATCGGCGTCAACGTCAACCAGATCGCCCGCGCCCTCAACAGCGACCTCACCCCACCCGACCTCCGCCAGCGTCTTGCCGAACTCCACCACCTGCTCACCGTGATCGCGGAGGCCCTGCGCCAGCCCGCCGACCCGACGGAGGACCTGGCCGCATGATCGCCGCCATAAAGCCGCGCGGCTCCAACACCCGCGGCCTGCTCGCCTACCTCTACGGCCCCGGACGCCACGACGAGCACCTCGACCCGCACATCGTGGCCGGATTCGCGATGCTCGGCATGCCCGACCCCGGCCGCGACGAGAACGCCACCCTCACTGACCTTGCCCGCTACCTCGACGAGCCCGTACGCCTGCGCAACAGCGAGTTCGGCCAGACGGTCACCGACCACGTCTGGCACTGCCCCGTCCGCGCCGCACCTGAAGACCGCCACCTCTCCGACGCCGAATGGGGCGAGATCGCCCAGCGCATCGTCCAGGCCGCCGGCATCGCCCCCGCAGGCGACGACCTCGCCTGCCGCTGGATCGCCGTACGCCACGCCGACGACCACATCCACATCCTCGCCACCACCGTCCGCGAAGACGGCCGCCGCCCCAACCTCCACAACAGCGGCACCCGCGTCGGCGACGAATGCCGACAGATCGAAAAAGACTACGGCCTACGCCAGTTGAAGAAGGGCGACCGCACCGGCACCCGCCGGCCCAGCCAGGCTGAGATGCACAAGGCCGAACGCCTCGGCTGGGAACAGACCAGCCGCGAATGGCTCCAGGACCGCATCCGCGCAGCCATCCCCCACACCAAGACCGCCGAAGAACTCCTCGCCTACCTCGAAGCCGACGGCATCGAGGTCAAGGCCCGACGCGGCCCTTCCGGAGACCTCCTCGGGTACGTCGTCGGCCGCCCCGGCGACCTCAACAAAAGCGGCGAGCAGATCTACCACCCCGGCGGGAAGATCGCCCCCGACCTCTCCCTGCCCAAACTCAAGGCCCGCCTCGAATCCAGCCAGCCCGAAGAGCACCCCACCGCCCGCCGCAACCACCCGAACACCCCCTGGCATCAAGCCACCGACGCGCTCGACATTCTCCGCACCGACCTCGCCGACGACACACACGCCCAGGCCCACATCACTGCCCTAGGCGAACTCCTCGAAGCCACCGCACAGAAAGCACCCGCCGACCTCCGCGCCGAACTCCGAGCCGCCTCAAAGGCGTTCACCCGAGCCCAGCGATCCCAGATCCGGGCGGAAGACCGAGCCGCACACGCCCTGCGCAGCGCAGCACGCGACATCGCCAACACCGCCACCGGACCCCACGGCAGCGCCCTCGCTGCCCTGCTCACAGCCCTCGTCTGGGCCACGATCGTCGCCGAACGCTGGCACGAGGCCAAGAACCACGCCCACCAGACCGACGCCGCCCGCCAAGCCGTCCAGCACCTCCAAACTGCCGCCGACCGCGCACTGACTCCGCTGCTCGCCGAACTCGCAGCCCGCCCACCCCGCGAAGAGGCCCGCCTCGTGCTCGCCAACGACGTACGCGCAGCTGTCCCCGACCACGCCGAGCGCATCCTCACCGACCCCAGCTGGCCAGCCCTCGCCACTGTCCTTGCCGATGCCGAGTCCCGTGGCCACAAGCCCCACCAACTCCTGAAAGAAGCCGCCGCCCAGCGCGAACTGACCACTGCCCGCCAACCAGCCCGCGTCCTCATCACCCGCATTCAGCACACCGCTCGTAACCCCGTACCCAACCGCCGCGCCGAAGCAGCCCGCCGACGCTCGCCCATCGCGGCCCACGTTCCCACCCAGCACGCACGGAACCCCCTGTCCGCAGCGGCTACACCTTCGCCCCAGCCGCAGCACCAACATCGCCGATAGACGCATCACAACCGCCGGGAGCCGTTCGCCTCGCACGAGCGGCTCCCGGCGGTGGCCAGCGTCGGAAGCGCAACCACGACGACGCTGAACGCAAAAGCCGACCAGTTCACCCGTAAGAGCCGGGAAAGAGGGTGCACCCGCTGCCGGACGCCAAGAAGATCCCTATCTTCGCCAGGGTGACAGTCCGCTATCAAAGCCAGGGGTTACCCCTGGAGCGCTACGAGTTGTCCCGTGCGGACAGACGCCGTCAGGCAGAAGCAGAGTGCATTGCTCGATGGGTCGAAGAGCAGCTTGCCAAGGCACCGCCCTTCAGCCCGGAGCAGCTCAAGAGAATCGAGGCACTGCTCAGCAGCGCGGGTTCTTCCCCAAGAAGGTACGCACGGTGGCGAGTACGCCTCTTCTGCGGACACATCACGGAGGTCGAACGGCTCGCAAGCCAGGACCGACCCGACGACCGCCCTCGGGGCGAAGAGGCATGCAGCGAATGCGGCCTCTCCCCAGCGGTCATCGTCGCCTTCGAACCCATCGGACTGGTCGGTGAACCACCGCCCCCTCCCGCACCAGCGGCTCCTCCACGGCCGAAGAAGCCGTCGCGTGCTGAGCTCGAACGTCGAATCGCCGCCCTGGAGAAGGAGAATCAGCACCTTCGGGCTGAGGGTTGATCTCGCCAGCTACCTTGATGCCAGTGAGGTCGTCTTGCCGATCAGCCGAGGTCACCTGCTGGTAGGCCATCGGTGCCGCAGCAGGTGGTGACCGCGTGGGCGGCACCAGAAGCGGCTGGCCCGCCCTCAATCGGCGCCGGCGTTGCATGGGCTGACTGAGCAGCCTCGGGTCGGTCATCAAGCCAATGGCCGCCATGCTTTGTCGTGCTTTGCCGTCTCCAGCTCGAACCAGACGGTCTTGCCGAGACCGTCGTCAGCGAGCTCCACGCCCCAAGCCGCCGACAGCGCACGGACGATCACCAAGCCGCGTCCGTGCTCGTCGCTCTCTTCCAGTTCGCGTGGCTGCGGGATGGCGGAAACGTCGGCGTCGCTGACGGCGACGCGGAGACGGTCCCTATGGCGGAACAGGTCGAGCTGGAACGTGGCGGCGGGATGCCGGATGTGGGTAATGACGTTGGTCACCAGCTCTGACACGCAGAGTTCGGCTTCGTCAGCGACTGCGGCGAGGTCCCAGGCCGCGAGCGTCGAACGTGTCTCGCGTCGGGCGACCCCGGCGCTGGATCGGATGGCCGGGTGCCGCCAGCTGGCGTGCGTGGACGTCGACGAGCGCCCGTCCGGAGCAGGCTCGGTGCTCAACTTGGGGATCGATGTGGGCACCTGCACTTGCTTCCTCCTCTGCGAGAACGTTCGCAGGCTTCGGTAGCGCCAGCCGTGCCGACCACCTTTGCACCGCTGACCCACTTCCCCCATGCGTGTTTATGGGCGGCCGGTGGGCCCGGCTGCCCGGTAAGGAGTGCCAGGATGGATACCGTGATCAACACAAACGCGACCGTTCTCGCACGGGGGCCGTGGGCTCCGCTCTCACCTCCAGAAGCAGCCGAGCTGCTGGCCGGGGCGGACTTCCCCTGGTGGATCGCGGGCGGCTACGCGATTGAGCTGGCCGTTGGTGAGACGTACCGCGGACACAGCGATCTCGACGTGTTCGTCCTCCACCGCGACCAGGCCAGGGTTCGCCGCCACTTCGGAGGGTGGGATCTCTTCCTGGCCGATCCGCCTGGTGCCGGGACGCTGCGTGCCTGGTCGAAGGGCGAGGCTCTTCCGGGCCGGGTGCACGACGTGTGGTGCCGCCGTGCACCTGACGAGCCGTGGTCGGTCCAGCTCATGCTCGACGAGGCCGACGGTGACGAGTGGGTCTCACGTCGGGACGCTCGTATTCGGCGCCCCCTCGCGCAGCTCGGCCGGGTGACCTCGACCGGCATTCCGTACCTGAGTCCCGAGGTGCAGCTCTTCTACAAGGCGAAGAACGTGCGCGAGAAAGACGAGATCGACTTCGGGCGAGTGCTGCCCCTCCTCGACGCTGGCCAGCGAGCTTGGCTCACGGGCGCCCTGGAGCTTGCGCTGCCTGACCACGCCTGGTTGGGGAGGCTCAAGGCGTAGGACCGAAGGTGAGGAGCGGCACGTCATAGAGCTGGGGGTTGCGCGGCCGCGTCATGGTGGGCCCGGCGACCTCCACGATCAGCAGCTCGCTGAGGAACTGCACACGGGCGCTCAGCAGATGGCTGGTGCGCCCGTCGGCTCGGTCGCCCTTGAGGCCGGCCGCGAGGTGGATGTGGGGAAGGACCAGGCCAGTGGCCGGGTCGTGGGCAAGAGTGCCTCCGCCGAGGGCTTCGACGAACTCAACGCGAGTGCGGTCCCAGAGCGGCCGTTCGGGGTGGGTCAGGCCGTCGCAAGTGCCGACGATGTCGGCTTCGGAGAACGCGCCGATGAACATGGGTATGTAGCCCTGCCGGACGTCGTTGTCCTTGCAGAACTCGGCGAGGGCGTCAAAGAAGTCCTCACCGTGCTCGAAGGTGACGCCGAACGTCCGGCCGAGGGTCAGTTCACTGGCGCGCATCGCTCGTCCTAACTGCGGTGAAAGGCTACGGAATCAGTGAGCTACGGCATGGAAGGCATCGGAGATCTCGTCGGCCTTCCGCCTCTGGGCGAGCAGGACATGCAGGAGGAGCCGAGCCTTGTAGGCGTCGAGGTGACTGCCTCGGATCAGTCCCCGGGCAAGCAGGTCCTTCTCGGAGCCCGGGAAGCTGTAAGTGGCCTCCAGCACCGGCCCGTTGCCAATGCGACCGGCGAGAACCACGGGGATTCGGGCTGCCGTCTTCTCCAGGGTGGCCACGAAACTCTGGGGGACGTGGCCCACACCGAACGCGGCCATGACGAGTCCGTCGCACGCCTCCGCCATCGCCGCGAGGAGGGTTCCGTCGTCACCGAGCGTCGCGGTGTACAGGCCGACGCGGGGCGTCGCGTTGGCCAACGATCCGGGGAAGGTGACGCGAGGGCCCAGCGAGCCGTGGACGTGGGCGCGACCCTCGTAGAGGCGTCCCAGTGGCCCGGTGGCCGGGGAAGTGAACGCGGCTGGGCTGGTGCTATGGGACTTGCGGACGGTACGAGCGGCGTGGATCTCATCGCCGAGGACGACCACGGTGCCGGCGCCGTTCAGGTCCGGATCAGCGGCGGCGATGACGGCCGCGTAGATGTTCGCCGGGCCGTCCGCCCCGGGCTGGGTGGGGTTTCGCATGGCTCCGGTGACAACGATCGGCTGATCACCGACGTGCAGGAGGTCCAGGAGGTAGGCGGTCTCCTCGATGGTGTCGGTGCCTTGGGTGACCACTGCTCCGTCGCAGCCGGCCTGGAAGGTGTCGGCGATGGCGCCGGCGAGTGCGCTCAGGTCGTCGAAGCTGAGGGAGGCGCCGGGAAGACGTCGGAAGTCGTGGACGTGCAGATCGACGTCCAGGCCCTGCAGGGCGGGGACGGCGTCGAGCAGCTCATGGGCGGACAGCGCAGGCACAACTCCGCCGGTGGCCGGGTCGGTGGTCATCGCGATGGTTCCGCCAAGGGAGAAGATCGCAACTTGCCTCTTGCTCAACGTCGTTGTCTCCCTCTCGGTATGCGGTTCGCACAGCGTGCGGCCGGGTGCCCCGGGCAATCTATCGGTTCATGCGACACGGTGGGAGGCGACGAACTGGCATGCGGTGTCGAGACCGTCCAGCCCCAGCAGACGGCTGCGGGGACGGGCGAGAGCACGGGTACCTACCGAGGCGAGCTGACGGCAACGCCGGGAGAGCCAGGTCCAGTCCAGTCCCAGGTACTCAGCGGTGGCGATGAGGCGGTCACGAGCGAGAAGGGCTCCGGTGGCGGAGTGCGCGGCGGCGTGTCCGACGGCGTCGGCGAAGGCATGTAGATCAGCCGGTCTCGTGGTACGTCCGAGCTTGGAGACCGCCTCCGCGCGCACCCAGCTGGCGATGACGGCGCGCTGTCGGGGAAGCAGGACAAAGCCCTCGGTCTCGGCGAGCTCGAGGTTCTCCGTGATCCAGGTCGTGATGCCGAGGGACTCCATTAGAGCGATCGCCAGGAAGAGCAGGACTCGCTCGTGGCTGGGGGAGCGGGTGACCGCCTCCGGCGGAATGCAGAAGGCACGGCCGATCCCGGTGTTCGCCTCCGGTGTGACCGGAGCCGTTCGGCGTAGGTAGGTGAACTTGTGCGTGAAGAAGAGCCAGGTGGCGGCCTCCTCCCCACTCTGCTCGCGGGTCCAGAAGACCGGGGAGTCGCCGAGCGCGTCACGGTTGTCGAGGATGTAGTGGGCGCTGGCCTGGGAGCCGATGAACATGAGGGAGCCGGGCGTCAGGTCCTCCTTCCGTACGGCGGCGGCGAGCGGTTCGAGGTCGACGCCGCTGGTGAGCGGAAGGATGGCGTGCAGGCCGGCGTCGTCACCGAGCAGCGCCGCGTCGAATCCGGTGACCGCCCAGAGGATCCCGTACGTGAGGTCGTCGAGTTCGTACGCGGACGGAATGCGCAGTATGCGGTCCTGGTCGCCTGTTTCGCGCTTGGCTCGGCCTCCGTAACGGGCGTCGACGGCGAACTGCCGGCTCGTCCCGTTGACTGTACGAGTCGCGATGACGAGGGCGCGGGTGGGCGTTCTCGTCCAGGCGTCCAACTCGGGGCCGCGGCTGATGTGGAGCTCGTTGCCACGGAAGGTGTCGGCGTCGAGTACCAGGGCGGGCAGGGCAGTGCTGGTGATGCTCTGGCCGGTGGGGAGATGCAGCTGGTTCGGTCCGGCCGTGGTGCTGACGCGAGGCCGTAGAGGCGAGAGCTCGAGAGTTGAGGACGAGTGTTCAAGGTCGGCGGGGAGCGGACCGGCAAGCTGTTCGGGGAAGTTGAGCGCCTGGGCCCACTGGAGCATCCGGCGTCGGTCCTTGACGACCCGCTGTCCACGCTCCAGCCGGCTGATCTCGGACTGGTCGCTGTTGACGAACCGGGCGAAGGTCGCCTGCGACACACCAGTGTGGCGCCGGATGAGGCGGCAGAGCGAACCCAGGTCCCAAGCCGCCACCGCCTGCCGGACGTGCGGCTCCTCCCAGAACTCGGGCGCGATGTGTAACCCACGTTGGCAAGGGCCGCACCTGGTACCGGCGTTGTAACGGCTCAACGCGTTGCCGCATGAGGCGCACCGCCGCTGTTGGCTGCTGTCCACGCCGAACATTCTTCCCGGTGTTCGTGCGTCAGGTCGGCCAACGTAGCGACCCGCATAAACGCCCATAACCGCAGCCCGTACTGCTCGTGACTATAGGAGGAGCGCACGCGAGCCGGCCCGGCGAACCTCGCCACTGCCGCCCTGCGTCAGGAAGGACTTACGGGTGATGAGAGCGACAAGTCCTGTGGAGGAGGGCACCATGCCGTCGCTGAGAGCGGCCTGGCGGACCCTGGCGGACGGGCTGCTGATCCAGCGGCTGCATCTGCATGTGGAGGAGTGGCGCGAGATTGTGCGGACCCAGGACAGCCTGCCCGACGTCAGCGCCGTCGAGGTCGGCGGTCTTGCCCGCCGTCCCGCCAGCGTCCCCGGTGCGGAGGCGCGGGCACTGCTGGAAGAAGCGGGTCTGGCGTACTGGTGGTCGCTCCCGCAACGCCATGGTCTGGACGGTGGCGCAAACGCCGTCTGTACCGTGCGGGCGGCGGAGCGGGCGCGGAAGCGTCTGGTGCCCGACGGCACGGCGGCACCGTGGGGTGAAGCCGTGGTCGCCGCGTGCGAGGCCAGCGCGTGGTGGGTGGGGTTCTTCGCGGTCATCAGGCATCGCGGCGTGCGCCATGTGACCTTGGAGCCGAACCCTGAACCGGTACGCGCCCAGGTCTTGGAGGGGGCGGTAGAGGCCGTGTCCTACGGCATGGCGGACCGCGTGCTGGCCGCCGCTCTGCCCGCGCACGACGACCTACGGGGCAGGCGCGCCTACTGCGAGGCAATCACGGCGGGCATCGAGGCGGAGCGGTCGGTGCCCGGGTTGCTGGACGAGCTGGGCGAATTGCGTCTGGTGGACCTGGTGACCACGACTGCCGTGTGGCGTGGCCAGTTCACCAAGTACGCGGGCGGTACGGGAGCAGGGCAGGCCGAGTGATGACGAACCGTTCCCCCTTCATCGCTATCGAGGGCCTGGACGGCACCGGGAAGACCACGCTCCGCAAGGGACTGTTCCGACTGTGGCAGGGCCTGTTCGACGTCACCCCGCTGTGCCTCCTGACCACGAACTTCCTGTCGCCGGACCATGCCGGCCAGATCGTCGACGGGAAGTACCGGCCGTCCCCGGAGAACAAGGCCGCCTACCTGTCGGCCATCGTCGCGGACAAGAACGCGACGCTGCGTAAGCTCGTCCGGCCGCAGCGCCAGGCGCGACCGGTCATCGCGGACCGGTGGCTGCTGAGCGAGCTCGCGTTCTTCGCGGTCAAGCACGGTGCCGGGGCAGGGGACACCTACGCGGCGCTGGCCGAAGGGCTGGTGGAAGGCCCGGACGCGACGCTGGTACTCGAGCTTCCCCCCACCGACTCGATGCGGAGGGCCAAGGGCCGGGCTGGCGACGCCGTCCGAGAGGACTGGGACGTGCACCACGTGCAGTCCGCGGTGCACGAGGTCTACGCGGAGGTCACCGGTTCCCCGCAGTCGTTCCCGTTGCTCGGCGCCGTGGTGCGCCTGGACGCCGACGGCACCCCCGCGGACGTTCTCGGCTCGGCCTGGGCCGCGCTGGAACGGCTCGGGCTCATCCCCGGCCTGTCGGCCAATGACGAGAAGGAGAGCTGATGCCGACACCTCATGGGGTGGCCCAACTGCGCGAGCCGCTCAACTCGGGAGCTCCGGCACGGCCGTTACTCGCGGCGGGGGCCGTCAATGCCATGGCGGCCCGCCTGGCCGTGGAGGAGGGGTTCGACGCCCTCTGGGTGAGCGGGCTGGAGGTGTCCGCCTCCCTCGGCCTGCCCGACGCCAACGTGCTCAGCGCCCGCGACCTCGCCGACGTGGTCACCGCGCTCGGTCGCGTGACCGAGCGTCCGGTGATCGTGGACATCGACAACGCGGGCGGCACCGTCGAAGGCGCTGCCCGCGTCGCGGCTGATCTCGCCAGGGCCGGGGCTGCCGCGATCTGCCTGGAAGACAGCGCCTACCCCAAGTGCAACAGCTTCGCCGGTCACACCGTCCAGCAGCTCGCTTCCGCGGAGCTCGTTGTCCGGCAGATCGAGCGCATCCGCAAGACCGTCGGCGATGACCTGGTCGTCATCTCCCGCACCGAATCCTTGATCGCCAAGATGAGCCTGGAGCTGGCCATGGGCCGATCGGCGCGCTTCGTCGAGGCGGGTGCGGAAGCCGTTCTGATCCATTCCAAGGACCAGACCGGCCGTGAGCCTCTGGAGGTGGCCGCTCGGTGGAGTCACGCGATCCCGCTGGTCACTGTGCCCACCGCCTTCCCGCAGCTCACCGCCACGGAACTGGGCCAGGCCGGTTATCGCCTGTGCATCTACGCCAACCAGTTCAGCCGAGCCGCCTTGGCCGGCATGCGCGCCGCCGCCCGGCAGTTCACCCGCGAGGGCACCTTTCGTCCCAGCGCCGAGGCCCCGCTCGCGGCCGTCGGCGACCTGCTGCGGATCGGCGAGCCGGACGCGCTGTCCTGCGTCTGACCCCACGCCCGAGGGAGCCTGTTATGACCCTTCCCCGCATCAGCGTGTCGGTGAAGGCTGCGGTACAGCACGACGACCAGGTCCTGCTCCTCTCGTACAACGATCACTCCGGGTTCCACTACAACCTGCCCGGTGGCAAGGCGCAGGAGGGAGAGGGCCTGCGCGACGCGGTCCATCGCAAGGTCCGACAGGAGACGGGGCTCGACGTGGTCGTCGACCGGCTCCTGCTGGTGACCGAGTACGTGCCGGCGGCCTGGAACGACGAGTTCGGGACCGTGCAGAAGACCCAGTTCACGTTCCTCGCACAGCCGCTGGGCGATACAACTCCGCGATTCTCCGACCCTTCCGACCCGATCCAGGTCGGCTTCGAGTGGACGTCCATCGGCAAGCTCGCGGAGGCATTCCTGCTGCCCCGGATCAACGAGCCGCTGGTTGCCGCCCTCCACGGCCGACTCCACGACCCGTTCATCGACAGGTGGTGACCGCAGTGGACGACAACCTGCGCAAGTGGCTTCTCACCGAACACGCGGACACGGTCTGCGCCGACCGACTGAACGTCATCGCCGACGAGCTCCGCCGCTTGGTCGACCAGGGCACCGACGGGGCGATTGTGGAACTCGGCTGCTACCGCGGGGCGATGGCCCTGTGGATGCGCTGTGTCCTGGACTCCCTCGGCGACACCCGGCGCGAGATACACGTCTTCGACTCCTTCGCCGGCATGCCCGCCCCCAGCGACCACGACTCCCATCACCTCACCGAAGGCGAACTGCGCTCCGCTCCCCAGGATGTCCTGGACACTCATGCCCGGTGGGGCCGGACACCGCCGACGATCCACCCGGGCTGGTTCGAGAAGACCGTGCCCGGCGAACTCCCGGGCACGGTCGCCCTGGCCTACCTGGACGGCGACTTCTACGCCTCCACCATCACCGGCCTTCGAGCCTGCATACCCAGGCTCGCTCCCGCCGGCGTGCTCCTCCTGGACGACTACGCGGACACCGCCATCAACCCGAGGGCATGGGACGGTCTGCCCGGCGTCAAGCGCGCCGCAGACGACTTCTTCGGCACGCCCTCCCCGATCGAGGTCGTCATCGGCGACGGCGACCTCGCCTTCGGACGCTTCCTGTCCCCCGTGCGGCGAGGAACCGGCCGATGACACACACCGTCCTCATCGCCAAGGGCGCTGCCGACCTTTACCGAATCCAACGCGCCTGTTGCGGAGTCGAGTTACTGGAAACGGCCGACTTCGACTCCCTTCCGGAAGCCGCTCAGCGGACCACCGTCGTCGCACTGCGCTCCGGAGCACGGCTGGGCCGCCGGCAACTCGACCGGTTGCCTTTGCTCCAGCACGTCGTCCGCGCCGGCTCGGGCACCGACAACATCGACGTCCCCGAGCTCACTCGGCGCGGCATCACTCTGCACCGCAACCCACACGCCAGTGCCGCCGCCGTGGCCGAGTGGTGCCTCGTTGCCGCACTCAGCCTGGCCCGCCGCATTCCCTTGGGACACAACGCCATTGCCCAGGGTCGGCACATGAAGGATGCCTGCTTGGGCAGGCCCCTGTCCGAGCTCGACGTCGCCGTGTGGGGTGCTGGTCCGGTCGGAAGATCGACCGCCAGGCTGCTCGCCCCCTTCGCTCGCCAAGTGTCCTTCGCCTATTGGCCTTCCAGCCCTCCCGAGCTGCCGCAACTTCCTGCTCACACTCTGGTCGAGTGCGCTGATGTCCACGTCGTAGCCCTGCCGCTGCGGGACGGGACGCGAAGACTGTTCGACGAGGAGTTCCTCACAGGGGTCGCCGCCCGCCAGCCGCTGGTGATCTGCGCCGGACGGATTGAGACGCTCGACGTGGACGCCTTCCTGCACGCGCTCGACGCGCAGCGGATCAGTGGTCTCGCCCTGGACGCCATCGAAGCCGAGCACGTGCGGCTGGTGCACCTCGCAGCCGGTTCGCGGAACCTCCTGCTCACGCCACACATCGGCGCCCAGCGCACCGACGTCCGTCAGGAACTGGACACCTGGCTCACCCAGCTCATCACCTCGATCTCGACCTGCCCGGCGGCCGGTCCAGCGGTCACCGCTCACCGGGAGGGCCAGTGATCAGCGACTCGATACGGCACCGCCTCCGCATCGCGAGTCGGACGGCCAAGCAGCTCCTGTCCGACCACCCGGGTGCGACGGTTTGGTTGGAGGGAGCCCTGGCATGCGGGCTCGCCCATGCGGCCAGCGACATCGACCTGCGCTTACTGGGAGATGGTCCGGATCTCCCCGAGCCCCGTTCGTGGCTCAGCGACGGAGTGCGGATAGATCTCCAAATCTCCGCCCCGGACCAAATGGCGGAGCTACGCGGACTCCTACGTGGCTTCGATGTCCGCAACGGCGATCTCGTACTCTTCCGCCAGGTCCGCAAGGACCTGCCGAAGCTGACCTGCCTCCGGACCGCGAAGCGCTACCAGAAAGGCCAATGGATCCCGGTCACGGACTCCGGCGAGGCCGAGGTCTACCGTGCCTGGGCCGTGGCCGACCGCGCCGAGACGGTGGCGAGCCTGACCGAGGACCTCATCGGACTGGTCGACGACGGCCTGTACGCCTCGGCTGATCTGGTCCTGGAACGCCTGGCGCTGACGCTCGCCTCGGCCGAGTGCGCCGCCGCCGGACAGCCCCTGCTCGGGGAGAAGTGGCTCCCGCTCACGGTCACGCGGCCATGGAGCTCCATTCCGCTGACCGGGCTGTGGCACGACCCGGCCTGGAAGTGGTTCCACTCGGTCCAGCGGCGGCTGACCCGTGCCCTTTTGTCCTGTCACCCCGTCAACGACAGCAGCGGCGAGTGGATCCAGGTGCCGGTCGACGGCCCGGGATGGCTGCCGCAGTGCTACAGCGACGGCTGGTTCCTTCGCCGCGCGGACGACCGCGTACCGCTCACCGACGCGGCCCTGACCGCTTGGGCCAAGCGCTTGGAGCCCGCGACAGCCTGACCGCCGAGGCGCTCGACCTGGAGGTGAGCATTGTCCACCGTCCCGCCCTCGAACGAGCTCGACAACCTGTACGCACGCCTCGACCCCGCCGACAGCACCGGGGCCGTTTCCGTGATCCTCAAGCTGCGCGGCGAGACCTGCGACATCGACTGCCTGTACTGCTTCGAGAAGCGCAAGGAAGCTCCCGGCGGACGCCGTGTCGATGCCGCCCAGGTGCACCGCCTGGCGGCGCTCTTCGCAGGCCGGCCACTCGCGGTTGAACTGCACGGGGGCGAGCCTCTCACCGCTGGCAAGGACGCGGTCGCCAACGTACTGCGCGCTCTTGCGGCGAACCCGAATGTGATCCGAGTCAGCCTCCAAACCAACGGTCTGCTCCTCGACGACGCCTGGCTCGACCTCTTCGACGAGCACCTGCCTTCGTTGGAGATCGGCATCTCCCTCGACGGCGACGCCCGAGGGAACAGCTGGCGAGTCGGCTACGACGGAGCCCCCGTCTACCCCAGGGTTGTCGAGACGCTGCGGCTGCTGGAACGCCGCGACCGGACCGCCTCAGTCATCTGTGCCGTCACACCGCAGGTACTCGGCCGGGCTGACGAGATCATCGACCACCTGGCCTCCTTCCCGGCCGTGACGGCGATCAGCCTCGTCCCCTGCTTCGACAGCGCAGTGGTCTCGCCGACACGAGCACTATCCAGGCGCGTCGGTACCAGCAGGGCTATGCAGGCGGCGGCGATCGGACCCGCTGGTCCGGCCTGGGCCATCACTCCTGCCCAGTACGCCGACTTCACCCTCGCCGCAGCTGTCCACTGGGTTCGCGCTGGCTGGTTCCGCAAGATTAAACTGGACCCAGTCGTATCCGTGCTCCGCCGTCTACGGGGCCTGCGCACCGGCTCCTGCCACTACGACGACCTCAAGTGCGACCACATCTTCACGCTGTACCCCGACGGGCGATTCGGCGGCTGTGACGAACTTCCATGGCCCAGCGCCCAGTTGGCCCATCTCCCGCTCCTCACCTCGCAGCAGGACGTGCGGCAAGCCCAGGACCGCTCCCGGCTGCTCGCCGACGCCCACGCCCTCATCGCGCCGTGCGTCTCGTGTGACTACCGGGACACCTGCGGAGGCGGCTGCATGGCCGTACGCCTCCGCTATGCGCACGCCGACCTGGGCGACGCCTACTGCGACCACCGCATGCGACTGGTCGACGGCGTCGCTGCCCTGCTCGCGCAACCGGAGCACCCCGAAGCGGTCTGGTGCACCCGACTCCGCTGGCGCCCGCGCCACCCGAACCAGATGCACGACGTCGGCGCGTTCCTCCGCCGCTGGGACGATCCACTCACACCCCGGCAGCGAGCCCGCCTGCGCACCAGCGCGCTCGGCAACATCAACACTGCGGGCCTCCCCGGCGTCCACGAGGCGGACGACCTCGACCCCAGGCACCCTCAGTGGCGCGACGGCATCGAGCCGGGGATCTTCCCACTTGTACAGGCTGTCACCGAGCGCTGGGGCTACATCACCTACGACAGCTGCCAGGGGCACCCCGCCACCTCTGGTGCGCCGCAGCGTGAACTGTCCGTCGGCATCCTGCCGCGCAACCGGACCGAGGCCGCCGAGATTGCCGCTCGGCTGTGCCGACTCGCCGAGCGAGCCGACGGCGCCCTACCTCCTTCTTGCGCGATCGACCTCGGACGCGCCCTGCTGACCTGCGCCGCCACCGGAAACCGTTACCCCGTCCTGGACCTACGCCTCGTACCCACGCCCGACAGCTTCCCGAACGACTACCTCGCCGCGCTCCCCATCGGCGGCCAGCTCCTCGCCGAGCTCGTCGACCGCCTCGACCACCACTTGCCTGACGACGATCCATTCCGGTGCGCCTGCCCGCCCCCGATCCCCCACCCGCACTTCCTCGATCTCACGGAGGTCCGTCGGTGATCCACATCGCCGAGACACTGAGCATCCACACCGTTGAGGACTTCCTCGACGCCCACGAGGTGAGGCGGCTCAACGAGATCATGGACCTTGTCCTCGCCCAGCACGGACGCGACTCCTTCGACGACGCCCGCACCTCCACCATTCACGAGGTCCCCGGACTCACTTCGGACCAGGCCCGCGCTCTGTACGAACCGGTCGGCCGTGTGGAGATGACCGACGTTCCGGCCGCCGCCCTGGCCATCCTGGACACCGCACTGGAACGCAGCCACGCCTCGATCAGGCGGAACATGCCGTCTGTGGAAGGCCACCGTCCCTGGATCTTCCTGGAGTACCAGGCCGGTCAGTACATCAGCGCTCACGCCGACGGCATCGCCCCCGATCCCGGCGCCTGGCCCCGCCAGATCGCCGCGGCAAGCGTCACCATCGAACTCGCGCCCGACGGCAGCGGCGACTTCTACGTCGAGACCAGTGGGAGCGAGGCCCCTTGGACTCCGCCGTCCCCGGAGCCCCACGCCGACTACGCACCCGGCATGCGGTTCATCTCGGAAGGCACCGACGGCTCCTCCGCTTGGTTCAGCTCAGTGAAGCGCACCCGCTGGACCGCGCGGCCTGCCAGCGGCACCCTGCTCATCTTCGGCAGCCAGCTCATCCACGGCACCGAACCCGTAACCGCCGGCCGGGTGCGCAAGTTCCTCACCCTTCTGACCGCCGAAACCCCAGCACCCCATGGGACTCGGTGAGCCAGCCATGCACTGGAGCCGCGGTCCTCCGCTACCGCCCCGACTCCCTCTCGATCAATCCACTTGCGAGGAGGACCCATGGAGAACACCGACCAGTTCAGCGAGTTCGTCGAAGCCGTGGAAGCCCTGCGCGATGACGCTCCGGTGCGGATCACCGCCCACACCTCGAACGCCTCGCCACACGGCTGGAACGCCTCCCGGCCGAGCCGGACCGCTGAGGCGCCCACTGACAACACCGAGCAGTAACCCATCACAGCAACTGGTGGGTCCGGCGTGGATCATACGGTCCGCGCCGGACCCATCGCTTCTCGAGGAGACGCGGATGCCCGAACCCTTGATTGGCAAGCTCTTCCATCTGCCCGGCCTTCAGGAGCGCAAGGCGCAGCGAACGCGGCGCATCGCGGAGCTTCTCGGCAGCAAGCTCGACGGCCACGCTCCAACCGGCGGAGCCATCGCCCACGCGGTCGCGCATCACCTTCTTGAGGGAGCCGAGCAGGCCGCCATCGACCGTGACGGCGAGCTGCTGTCCTGGTACCGGCGCACCGAACTACGCGACCTCGCGTACCTGACGACCGCGAACTCCCCCAATGGGGCACACCTGTTGCTGAACCCGGAACGCGGGCAGCTCCTGCAGTCGCCACTTTCGGAGACGGCCTACTACCTTGTCGCGCCGGAGACCGCGCCCGCCCCGGCGGATTTACACACGCTGTTCGAGGCGGCTCTGGACTCTGCCCGCAAGCACGGCTTCGGTGACCTGGTAGATCAGCACGCGCCGATCGTCTGCCTGCTCGAGCGACGGGAGCTGCGTGACACACTCTTCAGCTGGAGCATTACGCGACTCCCTGGCACCGTATTCACCGACTATGTCGACGTTGACGCCGCGGAAGTTGTCGCGCGTGACCTCATCCACGAGGCTGGCCATCACTGGTTCAACGAAGCCCTCGCCATGGCGTCGGTCTCGCTGCCGGATGACGTCACCTTCTACTCACCGTGGCGCGAGACGACGCGGCCCGCCTTCGGGTTCCTCCACGCCTGCTGGGCCTTCTCCCTTACCGCGATCTACAGCGCCGCCGTCCTCGACGGCACCGCGCCACCCGTCCGCGCCTTCCTGGCCGACTACCTCGCCGAACAGGGCCGCCTCCTGCAAGCAGCCGTACCCGCCTTCGACAAGGCCGCCCCCTTGGTCACATCGGAGCCGCTGCGAGAACGAGTCGCCTCCGCAGTCAGCATCGCCCTGGAATGCACACCGAGTCTCCCGAAGCCGACCGAGGATGTGGGCTCATGCTGACCGGGGCTGTGCCGCACATGGTGATACCGGGTATCGCCGAGTTCGTCCGTGGCGGCCGGCCTGCCCCGGTCGCCACGGACGACGGCAACCACTGGGTCGACGGCTTCTGCTGGCTGTACTGCGGCCAGCAGTGGACCCGCGTTCTATGGATCGGTCCCGCGACCGTGGCCGGCGCCCAGGCGCCGATGTACGCCTGCGGACCCTGCATCCGGGAACTCCAGGAGCGGGTCTGGCACTCGATCCTCCTCGGTGACGAACCGTATCGTCCGGCCCTGTCTCCGGCCGACGAGGAGGATCGCCGGGCCGGCCGTAGGCGGCCCGGCCGTCATCGCCGCGGTGGATGGCCGTTCCGGCACCAGTGAGGTTCACCGAGCCAGCAGCGGGGTTCCTGCGCTGATGGCAGGTTCACGCTGCGTCCCAGCCCAGCAGACCGTCAAAGGGTCAGAGTTCAACCGTCGTCGAGAGCCTCGCTGGCCACGGGCGCACCCGCATGTGGCTGGCCTATCCGTCAGATCGCTGTCCGTGGAGCTATTACGCCCCCGTCCAACGTCCTTCTCGATAGGCTGCTTTGGCTGGAGGGGGGTGGTGGCGGTGCGGCCGCGCCGGATTCAAGGGGTGCCGAGGGAAGGTTGGTTGGGGGAGAGGCTGAGGCTTGCCGACGTCGAGCACGTGCCGACGGACGAGCTTGTACCGCTGATCACCGATAGCTTCGACAACCTCGTCACAGTAGCCATTGCGGAAGCCACCAACGGCTACATCCCACAACGCACCCGTCGCCTATTGCGCAAGGCAGAATGGCGGCTGGACTGGCAGGACGCCCTGCTCTGTGCCTGCGGAGAACTCCAGGTCGCCGTCGAACGGATGCGCTACACCGGTGACCCTCGTCTGGAACGCACCGAGCACCGGCTGCGCCGTGTCCGCAACCGCGCACACGAGGCCGGTGTGCTGGCCAAGAAGTTACGCAGCAACGATTTCAACAAGAGCGCCGAACGTAAGAGCGGCACGAATTCCCACCTCACCGCTCTGAGCTGGTTACGGAATGCGTTCCCGGGTGAGTATGCGGAGCTTCTTCAGCAGGAGCGCGCCCGCCGGAACGTCGGCGACGAAGCCGAGGGACCCTCGTTCCGCAACGTGCACGAGCAGATCAAGTATGCCTATGAGCAAGGTCAGATCGCCGCGCCGCGCACTCCGGAAGCCGAGGCGCTGCTCGGTGCCGATGACGCTGCCGTACGGCTCGCTGCTGCCGAAGACGCCAAGGACCAAGAAGAACGCAACATGGCACTGCGCCATCCCCTGATGCTGGGACGGTGGGAGAACGCTCTGAGAGAACTTGGGGAGAGCACAGCAGGGCGAGCGCGCGTGGAAACTCCTCATGGGTTGGGAACCCTCCCGGACGACTTCTACACCCTCCCCATGGAGGAAGCGATGGCGGTGCTCAACGCCCGCCGATTCCTCGCAGCCATCCAGCAGCGGCGTCTTGAGTACAAGCGGTACGTCCGTCAGATCACCCAGGCGCTGAGCGAGCGGGAACGTGAAAGCCCCCACGTCATCGCTTCGGCCGAAGCAAGGGCCGCGGCCAGCCAGTTTCTTATCGAGGGGTACCCGTCCGAGTACGCCTACGTCCGCGCCGTGCTGCGGTCCCACGAAGCGCGCGATGGCTTTCTGCCCAGCTCGCTCGTCACCAGCCCGCAGCGCGCCGAGATCAAGCGTCGCGTCCTGGCGGCCTTGGCGGACGGGACGTGGAAGCAGTCGGCGGCGTCGGAAGCGTATGGCGCGGGGTGAGTCCCGGCACAGGCGCCATAGCCGTGCCATTGCCCCCGCAGGGGACGGGCCTGGGGCAGCAGGAGGCACTCTGCGGCTGCACAGTTGAAGGTGCGGACGGAACCGGTCGGCAGTGAGCGCATCTGATCTGACTTGGTCAGGCTCCCTTCCGAAAACGCAAGCTGGGCATATCCAGCGGCGGCTCGCCGCAGGATGACGTCGTGGACTTGTGTGACGACGGAGTTGTCCATGCGCGGAGGGGAGCCGTGACCAAACTGACCGAGGAACAGCGCCAGCAGCGCGCCGCCGCCCGTGCCCGACAGAAGGCTCTTGCAGCTGAGCAAGAAGACCAGCGGGACAATGAGCGACGCGAGAGGTGGGCACGGGAAGGGATGCGCCTGCCCTGGGAAGAGGTTATGGCCGGCGAACCCTGTAGGGGCTGTGGGGAGCCGATGCACGACAGCCTGGGCGATTGGCCTCCGTTGATGAAGCTGTCAGAGGAAGGGCGGCGGGAATACGACGCCGCTGAAGCGCGCTTCAAAGAGAAGCATCGGAACTGTGCAAGTTCGCGCTGGAGCTACAGCGGGTCTCGGGTCACCCACTGCTTTAGCTGCTGCCCGCCGCCTCCACTGAGCCCCCAAACGCTCAGAAAACTCGCGGACTTCTGCGCCACCTTGCCCTCGAAGGAGGAGCGTAAGAAGGATCTTGACACCTGGGATCTGACGCTGACGTGCGACCACGTTGCCCAGCACATCCAGCACCGTGAGCACGATCACGTGTCAGCTCGCGTCGTCGACTGCCCGGAGTGCGGCGAGCGCCGCGGTGTCGTGCAGAGCGTTCGCGTGGGACCGGCGTACAGCGACGAGGTAGTCCAGGCTGAACGTGCGGAGGCGGATCGAGAGCGCTTAGCGGGGGAGTTGGCTGCCGCGCAAGAGAAGCTCCGACGCGAAGAGCGAAAGGCGGAGGCAACGCGACGCCGCATTGAGGAGATGCAGCAGCAGCTCAAGCCCGACTCCTGACCTTGTGCGAAGGGCGGGATTGCCGGAGCGGACGGGACAGCATGCGGATCTCCTGTCTCGCCCATCCAGACTAACCCGACAAACCGGGTGTCTCAGCCGAGACTGTCAGAGAGGGTTACGCCACTGAGGTAGACAAGTCTCTGACGCGCAAATAGATCAGTTCCAAGGTCATCAAGCCCCTGGCGTCTTCGATTTGTCCGCCGCACGGCGGGCGGCGAAGCCGCCCTGGGGCGCTGACCAGGTAAAAGTGGGTTCGAACTTGATCGCGTGTCACTACCCGTCATAATTTTGCCAGCGCTTCGAGTGCGGTGCGCCAATGTCATCCCAGCGCTCAAGAGCACGTCTTACGACCAATAGCGAGAGTGCCGGCGGTGCCGCGGCCGTCCTGGCTGCCCCGCGCTCCTGAGGCTGGTACGGCAGAAGATGTAGCGGATTTCGGGATCGCCAGACATACGCCCTCTCCACGTGTCACCGTGCGATTGCGCTATGAAGCCGCACCCGCCCTTGTGAGGAGCACAATGCCCGCACCTACCCCTGAGCAGAGCGCAGCCGTCGATACCTTCCAACGTGGCGACAACTTGGTCCTGCAGGCCGGCGCGGGAACCGGGAAGACGACGACGCTAGCGATGCTCGCGGCCAGCACTACCAGACACGGCAGGTACGTAGCGTTCAACAAGTCGATCGCGAACGACGCAGCTCGCAAGTTCCCTGGCAATGTGCTGTGTAAGACCGCGCACTCGCTTGCATTCGCAGCCGTGGGTCACAAGTACGGCCCCCGGATGAACGCGCCCCGGGTGCCGGGCTGGAAGACCGGCGCCTCTCTGGGCATCGCCATGAACATGAAGGTCCGGATCGGCGAACGCAATGTCACCAACAAGGCACTCTCCTACACCGTGCTTCGGACCGTCACCCGCTTCTGCCAGTCCGCGGACCGCACCTTCAAACGCCACCACGTTCCCCGCCTGCGAGGCGTCGAGGCTGAAGGCCTGCACGCCCAACTCGTAGACATCGTCTTGCCGTACGCAGCCAAGGCATGGGACGACCTCCAGAACCCGCAGGAAGGCGTTGTCCGCTTCGATCACGACCACTACCTAAAGATCTGGGCACTGACCGAGCCGAGGATCGAAGCGGATTTCCTGCTGTTGGACGAGGCCCAGGACACCAACCCTGTGGTCGAGCAGATCTTCAACGCCCAGCGAGACCACTGCCAGCTGGTGATGGTGGGTGACTCCGCCCAGGCCATCTACGGCTGGCGCGGGGCTAGGGACGTGATGAGCGACTTTGATGGCACCCAGCTGGCTCTGTCCCAGTCGTTCCGCTTCGGTGCCGCCTTGGCCGATGAAGCCAACCGATGGCTGCACATCGTTAACTCCCCGATCCGCCTGACCGGCACACCGGTCATCAACACCCGGCTCGAACGCATTGAGGAGCCGGACGCGATCTTGTGCCGGTCCAACGTCGGGGCCATGCTCGAAGTCATGCGTCAGCTCGAAGCCGGCCGTCGCGTCGCTCTGGTAGGTGGCGGTGACGCCCTTCGGGCCCTTGCCCGGGCCGCCCGCGACCTGAAGGCCGGCAGACGCAGCACCCACCCCGAACTCATACTCTTCGAGACCTGGGGCGAACTCCAGGAGTACGCCGAGTACGACCCGTCTGGACGCGACCTGCTGCCGCTGGTCGACCTGGTTGACGAACACGGGGTAGACGTCATCCTGGAGGCAGTGGACCGGCTAGCGGTCGAGCAAGGGGCCGAGATAGTCGTGTCCACCGCCCACAAGGCCAAGGGCCGCGAATGGGCCTCCGTACGGATCGGCGAGGACTTCGAGGAACCGCTCGACCCGGAAGAGACCGACGAGAACGGCGATCCCTTGCCCGGTGACATCGATGACGCTGAGGCCCGCCTTGCCTACGTCGCTGTCACCCGAGCCCGGCACAGCCTCGACCTGGGCGGCCTGTCGTGGATCAATCAGCATCCGGACGGCAACCCCGGCGGCAAACGACTGCCCCAGGACCCCAAACCGCCCTCCGGATGGGACGCGCTGGGCCCCATGCCGCACTGATCCAGGACGGGAGTCGGCTCGGCGGCGTTGTCAGCGACCTCTGCCATCGTGGAGGCCAGCACGATGGATCTGCCCGGGGAGGGACGCCTGTGGACTCAGGTGACGGGCTGATGAGACGGACCTTCTGCCCAGTGCGCCCGTCGGCAGCAGCGTTCTGGCCGCCGAACCCGCTCTGTCGGACCGACGACTGGCGGCAGGCATTCAATAGGTCGCTGAATGCGTTGGCCGAGTAGCACACGAGGCGTGTCGCCACCCCGGGCGCAGCGGTAATCACGCAGAGCTGTGTCGCTGAAGCGATACCCCGCTTTCTCCCGGATGGTGTCGACATGGCGGTGAAACAGTGGCGGCCGGCGCACGCGGATCTCAATTGGGCGACGTGACCAGGCCGGACTTCTGCCTGTTCGACTGAGAGGACGGGGGCATGGCACCTCAAGGACTGGATGCTGTGCCGTTGTGGGGCAACTCCCTTGCTGTCCCGGCTCTGGCTGAGCGCGTCCGTCGTGAACGGCGCAACGATCTGGAGTGTCGGGACGGGCGGCTAATAACCTTGTTCGTCTGCGCGGAGATCCTGACTCCGGCCACCCATCCCGAAGGCCCTCGCCTTGAACCCACACGCTGGATGGCCGCACTGGTTGTGGAAGACCTTCAGAGAGGTTGATGATCTCACTGTTCGCGGAGGCGGCGTCGGTGGTTTTGGAGGACGGGTATCTGGAGTAAAGGACCTTCGGTCTTGCCCGCCGGTGCCCGCTGATCGGCGACACGGAAGCCTGTCGACGGGTCAGCTGACCCAGACGCCCCCGGGTGAGACCCGGCGTGCGAGGCGTCGGCCCGCGTCACTGATCGGGGTCGACCAGGACACATCGGCGACTTGGCACCCGAAGTCGTCGGCGAGTGCCCGAACGAGTGTGGCGCCGACCCCTCGGCGGCGATAGGAGCCCGCCACCCAGATCAGAATGATGCGCGGCCGCAGGGTGTCGTCCTGGTTGCCGTACCGTGACCCGTCGATCAGATCCCAGCGGAGGTGCTGACTGGTGTCATGGGCGGCGAGATAGCCGACGGCGTACCCATTCGCCTTCAACAGGTATGCCCGCATGTTGTCCGAGGTCACCTCAGGCTCACCAAGGTGGGACCACGAGCGAAAGTCGTAGCCGTTCTCCTTTTGCGGCATCCAAGCCACCTGGTAGGCCAACTTCCGCCACGTGACGGGCGACTGTGTCGTCACGATGGCCAGGTCGCCCCACCACTCCAAGTTTTTGGGTGCCCGGATGCCTAACGCCCACGCCGCGTGGTGAGCGGTGTGCTGCTCGCCTTCGCCCCAAGGCTCCCGCAGGCTCATGCCACAGGGGCAATGGCCGTTGCTCGGCGTCTCCGCAGTGCGGAACTGGACGGGGATGGCGCCGTAACTGAGGTTCTGATTCCTGCCGCCTACCCAGGGTCGGATGGGCGCATCGTCCGACTCGACGTACCCGGTCCAGCGGTCCACCCACCCGGGGTACCGGTCGGGGAACATCTCACGGAGCTGCTTCTCAGCGGACGACAGCGTCGGCCGAACCCACACACTCCCCGCTGTTGCCCGACCGTTGAGGCGAACCCCCCGTTCCCTGGCCTTACCGCGCAGGAACCTCAGGAATGCGCGGGGCGGCGAGCCGAAGTCGATACCGCGAACCAGCTCCCGTTCACCGGGACCAAGCCAGTCATCGACGGGCAGCGCCAGCCGGTCGGCGAGCACATGGAGCCCGCTGAAGTCGCCGTCGAGCTCGGCTGCACGCAGCGCCTCCACTGTCGCTTCGACGTGTGAGAACTGGACGGCCAGTTCGACCCAGCGTGGGCCCCTCCCTAACGAGAAGCTGCCTGGGTAGCCGTCGTACCAGATGCGGTCGGTGAACGCGTCGCATGCCCTGTCGACGGCTTCCGTGTAGGCGGCGGGCAGCTCGGGAATGTGTCCTCGCGAGTTCGCAGCGTCGACGTACCCATCGCGGTCTAGGCGGACCGTGGCATACCAGCGAGAGGCATGGACGTGGATCTTCCGGGAGCTCCAGTCCCGTGGGTCTGAGTCGAGGTGGATAGTTCGCTCGGCCATGTGCTCTGCTCCTTACCCGGCTGCTTGCGTTGCTTCACCGCCCTGTGTGCGATGCCCGCGGCTTGTGGGGGGACAGGGCACCGCCTATAGTGCCTCGACGAGACCCGCCCAGACCGCCGATCCGGCACGCCTCGTCCCTCTCTTCGCGCTCCACTCAGCCACCACGGCGAAGTACGCCTGTAGTTGGAAGCTCATGGAGCGCTGTGAAAGCCCCCGGGCAATCTCCGCTTCCAGTAGCCTCGATTTCGTGACTGAAGAGACGCCATCGCGCTGAAGAACTGCGACTGGCTTGTCCGCAACAGGGGCTTGGGCGAGGTCGAGTTGGAGTAGTGAGCAGCTCGCTCGTCATGAGCGATAGCGGTACCGAGGTTGCGCTTCCGGCCGAGCCGGGGGTGCATGTCCGTGACGAGGTAGGGAAGTTGTAGGCCACCTGCGAGGCGGTCTACTTGGCGTTGCCCCTAGGAGCCCTTCCCCAACCAGCGTTCGTGCGTCGCTTGCCGTCGCTGCGCCCGTCGAGCGCACTTGTAGCACTTCCACCCTGGTTCCACACATAAGACAGTTCCGTTCGTGCACCCGTCGTCGGCGCAGATGACCCGAGTAGGCGCAGGAACCTCGAAGGGTTGATGTGCAGCCTCATGTGCGGCTTCGTAGCCCTCCGGTGGACGGGCGAGGATGAAGTCGCTGTGTCGCAAGGGGTCGAAGGTGACGAGTTCGATGTCGCACGCCTCGCGCGCTGATGCGTGGTTGTGGGCCGGGCAGCGCTGGCGAAGCCACCGCAACAGGTCAGTGAAGTCCGGACAGTTGAGAGCCCACACCCACATTAAGCCTCCGGTCGAGTTGAGGATCTGTTGGTGGGCCCTTCCTGGGGCGTACGGGATCTCGACCTGTGTCCACTTGCCTTCGGTGACGTCCATGACGGAGTTCGCGCATCGACTTCCGTCGTCTGCGGCGGCCACGCACTCAAGTGCTTCCAGGGCCCCTGGAGCAATCTTCAGCACACCACTGTGGTGGAGCACGTGACGGATACCGCCCTCGTCGGCGGCCGTCGGGGGGTCGGGTTCCTGGATCTCAGCCTCACTGCGGGGAGCCACAGCAGCAGGGGCAAAGGACCCAGAATCGATCATTTTCCGCATCCGGATACCCAGCGCGCGAACGATGCTTTCCATAGCTGGATCAAGGTCGTCATGAGTCATTGCCGGGCAGACCGAGGAATGTTTGATCCGGCAGCGCCCGTAGTCGCGGGGATTCGCTCCCAACATCGCAATGCCGTTGTCCAAGTGCCATCGGTAGCGGGGAGGTACAGCTGACGTTGGGAATTCGACGGGTATGAGTGGAACCCTTGTAGATTCGAAGGAGTCGCGCCACTCGACGCGATTCCCGCACCAGGAGCATCGCCCCTGGGTGTCTCGGACCGTCTTCTTCGACGCGCTGCTGTTCCAGATACGTATGCCCAAGACCACTCCTCCTGCACGGTCCAGGCCCGCTACAGCAGCGAGCCGACACAGAGCCCGTGGGGGGCGGTCAGCTCCATCTTCCCTATACGCCAGTAGATTTGGAAGCGCTTTCCCCAGGTGCCGCAGGTGCCCCTACGTCCCGCAGCCGCGACGAGGCGCAGGGGACGACCAAGCTTCGGCGGTCCAGCCGCAGACAGCCGTCTCCGTGGAAGCAGCCCAGCTTCCGGCGTCGGCTGAATCCGGGTCTGGCGCAATCCCGGCTGCTGTTGGTGATCTTCACCCGCAGGGATGGTGATAGCGGCCTTCCGAGCATCTGGGGCGGCGGCTATCGCTGTGCTGAGCTGGAGGTCCGGCTCATGGGAGGGGGAGTTCGATGTCTATGGCTTCGCGGTCCGGACGGGTCATCTCGTCGCTGACGGCGCGGATGGCTCGGGGGAGCACCCCACGCGGCGCGGTGGCAGGTTGTGAGCGCGACGCGAGCCGCTTCGAGGGAACCCCAAAGCAGCTGACGCCGGGTGCCTGACGGCCCCAGCCGAACAGCGTGTGCGTGAGCGATGCGTGAGCGGACGACGGAGCACCCGTTGGATCGGGTGTCACGTCCAGGAGGCCGGAAAACCCCTGACCAGGCCAAACAGGATCTTGCGTGACCACCCAACACCACCCGTCACGATCTTGCAGGCCCTCGTAATGCGTAGGTCTCGGGTTCGAATCCCGAAGGCGGCTCAGAAGCTGTGTCACAACCTCTTTCCGCAGGTCACGACGTCATGAGGTCCGGCGGTGATCCTACTTGCCGTTCGGTTCGGCGTCGATGGACGGTGGCCCGAACGGCAAGTCAGTTCTCCGGCTCTTCCTGGGCGTCGCCGATGATGATGCGCAGGCCGTGGACGCCCTGCATAGTCCCGATGACGGACGCTTCCGCCTGGCCAAGAGCCTGCCTCGTGCCTTCCACATCACCGCGCTGAGAGCGGGGGTGGGCGCCGAACGCATTCGCCGCGCGATTACGGCCATGAAGGAGGCCGCTCGGCCCGGGGGAGTTTCTTCCTCTTCCGCTGACGGGGAGCCGCGTCACTCCGCCCGGTGGGTCTCGGCCTCAGGTTGCCGCAGACACTCCGCCCGTCTCGGTCAGCGCGGTGGCCGTTGGCATAGAGCTCACTGTCCAGTCGCGGGCTGCGACCAGCGCTCCACGCAGAGAGAGCGAGGCGTATCAAGCGCGTGTGCAGTGAAAGGACGTGCCGCCGGAGGACTGGCTGATGACGAGGGTTTTGCTGTCCCACTCGTACGTCATCCGGGAGAACTCACCGCGCGGATCCTGCGATGACTGCAATGCGTAGGAGAAGGTGTCCTCGAGCATGTCCGGAGCATCCTGAATACGGAACGGTCCTTCACCGTTTCCCATGTTGTAGTCGATCTGCAGGGTCTTCTGTCGGTAGGACCAGGTGCCATGCCAGATGCTGCCCGGATCGGCCGACGGCGGTGTCAGGGTCCAGGTGCCGTCCTTCAGCACCTCGACAGTGCTCCTGTGCGCGTCTTCCCGTCCGTCATTGCGGAACATCCGCACGTCCCATGAGCCGGCAACGAACGCCTTGAGCGCATGCCCTTTCAGTCCGCCGTCCGTGCCTGGCGTCGTTGCTGTGCTCCTTTCAGGTTCCTGCAGTGAGGGGGATATGATGGGGGCTGGGCTGGGGCCGTTTTCGCCTGTGTTGTTCTTGCCGGCGCAGGCGGATACCACCGCCGCCACGGCGCCGAGCGCCAAGTACTTGACCGTCTGGCGCCGCCCCAGCACATGTACGATCTCTCGCGAGTTCATGTGTCCCTCTCCGTGAGCGTCGCGCGAGCGTAGTCGGGGTTGTGTTGTAGCCGGTAGACGTTTACGAGCCAGAACTCGGTTCTTGGTCGTCTCAGGTGTACCGACGAAGGCCGTTGATCGGCAGTATTGCCCACGTTATCCTCGGCGGCCGCCACCGTGATCACAATGACGACCGTTTCATCGCTGCTCAGAACGCCGTTTCGCCGGTGCTCCAATGTATGCCGGAGGACACGATCACACACCGGGCACTTCAAGCTCAGGCGGCTGACGCGAGGCCGGCCGGGGCCGTCTCGGAGCGGCGCTGGGGGCGGGACAGGCGGCGGGACATGAGCGTGATGAACGCCCACTGGATGTGAGCTTCCGCGTGGGTCATCAGACGTTCGTAGTCCCTTGCATTGCGCCGGGCCCGCATCGTCCACGAGTTACTCCGTTCCACCACCCACCTATCAGTTACGTGGAATCTGACCGCAGCGGAGATCATCTCCCTGCGGTACGACC